>BJFV01000144.1 GCA_014190055.1 Actinomycetes bacterium | reverse complement strand
GGCCAATTTTTGAGTTCTTGCCGATTTTTGCATTACGGGCATTCGACATTTCAATGCGCGAGCCAGCGCCGACGAAAGTGTTGACGAGACGAGTGTTTGGCCCGATCTCGCAGTTGTCGCCAATTTCGGTGTTGCCCTGCAAAATTGTGCCTGGCAAAAGGGTTACTTCTTTGCCGATTTTCACGGTGACGTCGATGAAAGTTTGTTGTGGGTCGAACATTGTTACGCCCGACATCAGCCATGCTGTGTTGGTGCGATTGCGCAGTTCGCGTTCGGCCATCGCCAGTTGCCAGCGGTCGTTGACGCCACTGACTTCGTTGGCGGTTGCCGTATGCGAACCGATGTGATGGCCCATGCTCGCCAGAACTTCGATGACATCAGTTAGGTAATACTCAGATTGCGAGTTTTTGTTCGAAATTCGGCGCAGTGCTGGGCCGAGAAGATCTCTGCGAAAAGCGTAGATGCCGGTGTTGATTTCGTGGATTGATTTGATTTCTGGTGATGCGTCGCGCTCTTCGACAATTTTCAAAATGCGGTCGTCTTTCGCGCGCACAATTCGGCCATAACCAGTTGGGGTGTCGACAAATGCGGTTAACACTGTCGCTGCGTTGTTCGAGTTTTGGTGCTCGTTGATCAAAGTTGAAATCGTGCTTGCTTTCAAAAGCGGTGTATCGCCCGGCATGACGATGATTGTTGACGTGTCAGAAACTTCGCTGGTGGCGCCGGCTGCGGCGTCGACGCTGGTTAATCCAACAATTGTTGCGTCGCCCGTGCCGCGCTGAGTTTTTTGTTCGGCAAAAGAAACGTGGGCCCATTTCGGCGCTTGTTTGGTTACGACTTCAGTTACTTGTTTGGCGGCGTGGCCGACGACGATGACGGTTTTTTTGAGTTGAAGCTCGCGCAGGGCACCGATGACATGGATGACCATTTCTTGGCCGCAAATGTTGTGCAGTGGCTTTGGTCGAGTTGACTGCATTCGAGTGCCTTCGCCCGCAGCGAGGACAATTGCGTATACCGACACGCAATATTTATACACGATTAAAGTTCCGGGGAGAGGACTCGAACCCCTATAAACGGGACCAAAACCCGTTGTCCTGCCATTGAACGACCCCGGAATGGGTTTGGACTGACGCCTCTACGGTAGCGAATTTTATGTGTCGTTTCCCATCTGTGTCAGATATCGTATTGCGAGTCATGGGATCACTGGTCAAGCGCCGCCGCAAGCGAATGCGCAAAAAGAAGCACAAGAAGATGCTTCGCCGTACCCGTCACCAACGCAACAAATAGTTCGCTTCGCGCCGTCTTTTCGCGTCACCTGCGCAACAAATAACTAGCCACCCGCAAGCAGCGGCTGCAGAGCTTTAGTTATTCCGTCAACCATTAGCAAACTTCCTTTGACAGTTAAATGTCGGCCGTCGTAGTAAAGCGCATCTCCGTTTAGCGTTTGGCGACAGTTTTTATCGTCGCACAACACACTCGCCGGGTCGAATACCGCGACGTTTTTATAGTTCTTAAACAATTCAGCCTCGGCTTGCACGATCATGTTTCGAGTATCCGAGTTATCAAGCGAGACCTCTTCGTCAAATAACTTCTGTAGCAAAATCGGCTCACCAATCGAAGAAATGAACTTCTGTAACAAGATCGGCTCACGCATTGCAGACAATGGTGATTGCTGAATGACTAATACTTTTTGTGACTTGAGCCGGTCATTAAGCAAAGATCGCCAGTTATCAATCCAGAATGCAGTTGCTTCTTCGGAATTTTTGAGGGCGTTTCCATCAAAGTTTCGAATTACCGCACCAAATCCTGCCCCGTCAACGTAAAGGTCGCCCATGTTTGCAATTATCAGTGTGTGTGGATTTAATGATTCGATCCTTTTTTGGATATCCGCGAAGTCTGCTTTGCAATTCAGCCTGTAGTTCAAAGGCGAATATGTGGTTGGACAACCGTTGGCGTAGTAAACCGAAAAGTTGAATTTATTTGACTTGGCGACTGAAGCAATTGCATCACTGATTGAACCTGCGGCAGAGTCGCCAACGAGAAGAATTCGTTTAGCGAGCGGTCCGAATGAATAGTCGTCGCAGTTGCTGTTTTCGAGATCAAGAATCAGATCGACTCGACAAACTTTCGTGTCGGCATAGGAAATGTCAGTTGAATCGCTGCGGAGTTCGGTGAGGCCGAGGCCTGTGTCGCTTAGTTTTTGTGTGGCGATTGAGAAAACTAGCGGTGCAAGTACGCAAACTGCACCAAGTTGCAGCACGCGCTTTCCGTGAAGTTGAGAGTTGTGTCGAATTGGGTTTTCGATTTTGCGTAACGAAATAATTGCAAACAAGACTGAGATGAGTGCTGCACTAATCGGTGCAATGACCTCGGACGCAGGAAAAACGCGATGGGCGAAAACAATCAGTGGCCAATGCCAGAGATACCACGAGTACGAAATGTCGCCGACTGCAGTTAATGGTCGTGCGCTAAGCAGCTTTGTCGAAAGATTGCTTTGAGTGCCAAGGTAAATCAGTGCGGTAGTCGCAAGTACGGGGATTAACGCGGCAGAACCCGGAAACGGAGTGTATGAGTCGAACGAAATCGCAGACCAGGCAATCGCAGCTATAGAAATTGCCGAGAGCGGTGCGGCTATTGATTTGGCGGCAATTCGGGTGCTTGGCGCGAGTGCAATTAGCGAACCGGCGAGGAACTCCCACATTCGCCAAGGCGTGCCAAAAAAAGCAAATAGTTCGGGCTTGGGCAAGATTTGTTCACCAATAGAAAGCAAATATGAAATGACAAAAGAGATAATTGAAATAACGATCAAGATTGCAACTGATAGACGTGAATTGATACGAATCTTGAGTTTGTTCAGAGCCAGCAAAAGCACGGGGAAGAAAATGTAAAACTGCTCTTCGACGGCCAAACTCCAAAGATGTCGCAAGGGGTTTTCAGCAAGCGCCCAATAACTGTCTTGCAGGTAAAAGTAAAAGTTCGCAGCGAAAAAACTTGAAGCGCGAGCAGTTTGCGCAACTTGTTGTTGTTCGCCAAACGGAGAGAGGGCAAAAACTGACAGCAATAATGTGCCAATGATTGCAAATGCAACTGCTGGCAAAATGCGCTTGATTCGTCTTTCGTAAAAACTCTTCAAGCTGATAGTGCCAGTCGCATTTGTTTCGCGAAGCAGCAACTGTGTGATAACGAAGCCTGAAATCACAAAGAAAATATCTACACCGATGTATCCGCCAGGTAGAGCAACACCAGTGTGATAAATAACGACTAGCAGAACTGCGATTCCGCGCAGCCCTTGAATGTCACTGCGGAAATATTCGGCTTGGGTTGGTCTGGTTTGCATGTGAAAAATCTTTAATTTGTGTGGGTGGTGATGACTGTGGCGTCGGGAAGTTGCGAGGCGAGGTTGGCGAAGTTGCCGTCAAGCCACCAAGTTGAACCACTGCCAGCAAGAGTTGGTGCAACGCCGCACGCTTGCGAGATTTTTTCTTTCCAGATTGCGAGACGTGGCTCAACTTTGATTGCGGCGGGTTCGAGATCGTTGACACCCGCGTGCTTTAGTGGCGTTTTGCAAA
>BJFV01000143.1 GCA_014190055.1 Actinomycetes bacterium | reverse complement strand
AATTTCTAAGTCGCGCCACGAAGTGGCGAGATAATTCGTTTTATTTTGATGCGGCTTCGAGCGCTCGGCGCACCAAGACACTTGCCAAATGCTTGCGATATTCGGTCGAAGCATTTAAGTCGCTTTGTGGGTCGGCTTCGTTAGATGCCATCGCCGCCGCGTCGCTAATTGAAGCGCCTTTAGCGATCGCACCTGCGACGCTTGTTGCCAAAATCGGTGTTGAGCCCATGTTTACAAGAGCCACACCGGCTTCGCCTTTGCGACGCCATGCAGCCACCCCAACAATTGCCCAATCTTGCGCGCGACGGTTGAACTTTTGAAAGCTCCAGCCGGCACCTTGCATTTTTGGCACGCGAATTTCAACCAGCATTTCGTCGGCAGCCAAATCGCTTTCGAGAAAGCCCTTGTAAAAGTTCGCAGCGGCGATTTCTCGTTGTCCCTTTGGTCCTTGCACGACATATGTTGCGCCAAGAGCAAGCGTTGTCGCTGGCAAATCACTGGCTGGGTCGGCGTGCGCAATCGAGCCACCGATCGTGCCACGATGACGTACTTGCGCGTCGCCAACATGACCAGCCGCGTGGCTAAGCAGTGGTGCGTGCTCATGCAGAACTTTTGAAGTCTCGACATCCATATGGCGTGTCAGTGCACCAATAGCGATGTGGTTGCCCGCATCTTTGATGTACGACAAATCTTTGACGCGACCGATGTCAATCAGCATCGCTGGTTGCGCGAGACGCAATTTCATTAGTGGCAACAAACTGTGGCCACCTGCAAGAAACTTGGCATCACTGCCATATTGACTTACAAGTGAGATTGCTTCGGCGGCAGACGATGCCCGCTTGTAATCAAATGCTGCAGGAATCATTTTTTACCTCCACGAGTTGCTTCTTGAATTGTTTTCCACACTGTTTGTGGCGACGCTGGCATTGCCATCGACGTGACACCGAGAGTTGACAGCGCATCAATGATTGCTGTCATCACTGTTGGGGCCGCACCGATCGTGCCTGCTTCACCGATGCCTTTAACGCCGAGTTGATTTGTCGGCGACGGCGTAATCGTGTGACCAGTTGTAATCGCTGGCACATCACTTGCTGCTGGCACCAAATATTCGGCGAGTGTGGACGTCTTCAAATTGCCGTCACTGTCGTAAACGGCTTCTTCGAACAACGCCTGGGCAATGCCTTGCACCACGCCACCGTGCACTTGACCTTCGACAATCAACGGATTGATTTGATTGCCGCAGTCATCGACCGCGATGTATTTCAAAATCTTCACCGCACCCGTTTCGGTGTCGACTTCGACAACGCACATGTGCGTGCCAAACGGCCACGAAAAGTTTGGTGGGTCATATGAGACTTGGGCTTCAAGGTTGGGTTCGCAACCCTCAGGCAAGTTGTGCGCGGTGAACGCACCAAACGCGATTGCCGCGAGAGGCAGAGCGCGATCGGGCGAGCCCTTGACGCTGAAAGTGCCACTTGCGAATTGCAAGTCTTCGACCGCACATTCAAGTTGATGAGCCGCGATCAGTTTTGCTTTCTCGATCACTTTGTCGCAGGCGAGTGCAATCGCAACACCGCCAACTGGCAAACTGCGTGAACCGTAAGTGTCGAGACCAAGTGCCGAGATCGCTGTGTCGCTGTGCAATACATCGACATCTTCGGGTGCAACACCGAGTTTCTCTGATGCGATCATTGCCCACGAAGTTTCGTGTCCTTGACCGTGCGGTGAGGTGCCGGTGATGACTTGCACTTTGTTGGTCGGCAACACGCGAACTGTTGCAGCCTCCCAACCACCAGCGCTGTAGTTGAGCGATGCCAACACACGCGACGGTGCGAGACCGCACATTTCGAAATACGAGCTCATGCCGACGCCGAGAAGTTTCGTCGCACCAGGCACATTTTGTTTTTTCTGTTGTGCACGTACACCGACGAGGTCGGTCATCTTGGCGGCTTTTTCTGCTGCCAGTAGGTGATCGCCAGAGTCGTAAGTCAGGCCACTGAATGCCGTATACGGAAATTGCTCTTTTTTGATGTAGTTGCGCTTGCGCAATTCGAACGAATCGATTTTCATCTCACGGGCGAGGGCTTCAATTGCCATTTCGATTGCGTAAGTTGCTTCAGGTCGACCAGCGCCGCGGTATGCATCGGTTGGTGTCAAGTTGGTGAACACCGAAGTGCAACTAAAGTCGTAGGCCTTTGGTATGTCGTAAACACCGCCATACAAAAACGCGCCAAGTAGAGGTACACCAGGTGTGACAAGTTGCAGATAAGCACCCATGTCACCGATGATGCGCACTCGAACTGCGGTGATCTTGCCTTTGTCGTCGGCGGCAAGTTCAATCTCTTGAATTTGTCCACGACCTTGAATTGTTGCCTGGGTGTTTTCTGAGCGTTCTTCGACCCAGCGCACAGGTGTGTTGTGCTTGCGGGCGAGTGCCATGCACAAAAGTTCTTCGGCGTAAACATCAAGTTTTGAACCGAAGCCTCCACCCACGCTTGGCGCAACAACACGCACCTGTTGCTCGGGAATGCCGAGAGTAAGCGCAGTCATCACCTTCAAAATGTGTGGAATCTGAGTTGATGAATAAAGGGTGATGTCACCGCCAAATGGCTGTGGCACTGCGGCAATCGCGCGGGGCTCCATCGCCATCGGAATCAAGCGTTGTTGAACGTAGCGCTCTTTAACTTTGTATTTGGCTTTCTTGAACGCTTCTTCAACGCAACCAGGTGTCTCTTCAACAAGTAGTGGCCATGTGTAGCTCTTGTTTGTGCCGAGGTCTTTGTGAATGACGTTTTTGTCGCTCAGTGCATCTTCGAGATCGACGACTGCCTGCAGTGGCTCGTATTCGACATCGATTGCATCGAGTGCGTCGCGCGACGCGGTTTCATTTGTTGCCAACACTGCAGCGACGCCGTCGCCGACATAGTTAACTTTTTCGCTTGCAAGCGGAAAGTGAGGCGGATTTTTCATGTCGGGTGTAACAGGCCATGCGCACGGCATTGGTGCCGCCCACGCTGATTGCAGATCTTTGCCTGTGTACACGGCAACTACGCCCGCGATCTTCAGCGCCGCTGAAACATTGATTGACTTAATTTTTGCGTGAGCAAAAGGCGAGCGCAAAACTGACAAATGCAAAGCACCTGGAATATTTAGGTCGTTGGTGAACTTTGATTCGCCTGTCAAAAGAGGTGGGTCTTCACGACGCAAAAGTCGTGTGCCGATGACGTTGGCAGGTTTATTTTCGGTGATAGTCATGACGTCGCCTTACTTGGCACTCGCGGCAGCGAGTACCGACTTGACGATGTTGTGATAGCCAGTGCAACGACACAAGTTGCCTTCGAGCCCGAGCCGAACTTGTTCTTCAG
Organism: Actinomycetes bacterium; assembly: GCA_014190055.1. Taxonomy (GTDB): domain Bacteria; phylum Actinomycetota; class Acidimicrobiia; order Acidimicrobiales; family Ilumatobacteraceae; genus BACL27. The sequence goes on along the minus strand of BJFV01000143.1, from coordinate 224 downwards.
TTGGCTTCGGGTTTTCGTTTAGCAAACCAACTGCTGCCATCACCATGCCAGGTGTGCAGTAGCCACATTGCAGACCGTGATTTTCCATGAATGCTGTTTGCATCGGATGCATCACACCGTCGCGTGCCAAGCCTTCGATTGTGGTCACACTTGCACCATCTGCTTGCACTGCCAAGATTGTGCAACTCTTCACTGCTTCACCGTTCATGTGAATCGTGCATGCA
>BJFV01000142.1 GCA_014190055.1 Actinomycetes bacterium | reverse complement strand
ACCGCGAACTTGTGGTTGTAATGACCCAAGCCCAATACATCAAGAGCGTTTCAGCCGATTCGTTCAGATCGCAGGGCCGCGGCGGCCGCGGTGTATCAGGCGCGAAAATGAAAGACGCCGACATCGTACGCAACGTAATTTTCACCACGTCGCACGCATATCTTCTGTTCTTTTCTAATCGGGGTCGGGTTTACCGTTTGCGCGCACTCGAAATCCCCGAGCGTGAACGCACAGCCAAAGGTATTCCGATTGTCAACTTGTTGCCATTGCAAAACGGCGAAACAATCCAGGCGATCATTGACACGCGCGAATTCCCCGGTACGCGTTACTTGTTCTTCGTATCACGACAAGGCCAGGTTAAAAAGACTGCATTCAACGAATACGACTCTTCGCGCCGTGATGGTTTGATTGCTCTCAAACTGCGACCAAAAGACGAACTTGTGCGGGTCATTGAAACCGGTGGCACCGACGACGTGTTCATCGTTAGTCGTGGAGGTCAGACAATTCGTTTCTCCGAAAAACAAGTTCGACCAATGGGTCGTTCGGCCGCAGGTGTGCGGGGCATGCGATTGCGTGCCGGTGACGAAGTTGTTTCAGTTGATGTGGCTAAAGACGATGCTTCAATTTTGCTTGTGACCGAGTCTGGTTATGGCAAGCGCACGCAAATCAGCAACTTCACCCGCAAAGGCCGTGGTGGCATGGGCATGATTGGCATCAAGTTGACCGGTAAAAAAGGTCGAGTAGTCGCAGCGTTCATGGTTGGTATCGAAGACGAAATTGTTGCGGTGTCATCTGCCGGCACAACAATTCGTACTCCAGTTAAAGAAATTTCAAGCCAAGGTCGTGCCGCCACAGGTGTGCGCGTCATGAGCCTTGGTGCAGGTCAAGTTGTGGCGTCTGTGGCGCCAATCTTGGCTAGCGACGAAGAATAATTTTTATTCGTCTAAATATTTCAGAACCCGAAAGTGGTTCAGCGACTTTTTTCGTGCTGATCACCATGGCGTTGATGAGCGCCTCGCTTTATTCGCTCGCACTTATCAGTCTGCGTTTATTTGATGCACAGCAGAGCCAGTTTGCCGCCGATGCATCGGCACTGGCTTGTGTTGTTGCACACGATGATTTAGCTCGAGAAATTGCCGAACAGAACTTTGCTCAAATCATTGAAACAAAAAACCTTGGCGATAAGTGTGTCGTTGTTGTTAAAGCCAATCGCGTTGTGCGTCGGGCTGTGGCCGTGTCGGTAGATGGTTTTGATCTGCCTACACTGCAAAGGTGAGCAAAAAGATGGGTGCGGTGTCGACCAAGCCACGGGTGAGGCGTGTTTCGCGAGTTATTCGCGACATTGACCCGTGGTCTGTATTCAAAGTTGGTCTGGCATTTCATTTAGTTTGCTATTTCGTAACGCTTATCTCGCTTGTGTTGCTCTGGAATGTTGCGCAATCAACTGGCACACTTGACAACGTCGAGAACTTCATGGAGTCTTTCGGTTGGGAGACGTTCAGATTTGATGGCTCCGAGTTATTCGGCAATCTTTGGATACTCGGGCTCTTGGGTGTCATTTTAGGAACCGGTCTATGGGTTCTTTTGGCGACAATCTTTAACTTGATTACTGACCTGGTGGGTGGTGTGCGAGTTACTGTGCTTGAAGAAGAAGTGCGAATTATCGCGGTTGAGGCTGACGAAACCGCACAGTAGCCTTGCTAGTCCTCGTTTAAAACTCGGGGCTATAGCTCAGTTGGTTAGAGCGCATCCCTGATAAGGATGAGGTCACAAGTTCGATTCTTGTTAGCCCCACCAGTGTTTGTTTAGTGTTTTGATTTCCAAGAAAGCTTTCTAAAAAGAGCCAAAGGAAGCCTGCGGGCCAGTTTCAATGTTGACCAGATGTAGCTGCGAATTAGGACAACCAAACCGATGTGACCTTTTTGGTTCAAAATTGTTAACGCTTTCATCTCGCCAAAATACATCGCTCTGATTTTGCTGCTAAGCCCGTAAGCACCAAATTCTGGTTTGTGAAGAATGGTTAAAGGTTGATTGATTCGATTTACATGACCAAATTCGCTGGCGATTTCCATCCACAATAAATAATCCTCCGACAAACGTAATTTTGGGTCAAAACGTAAAGGAATATCGCGACGAAGCATTACCGATGGGGTAGTGAATCGATTGCGTAGAAGTAAGTCCTTGATCGTGAACTGCGATGGCTTCCCGACGTTGTCGCGTTTTTCGTCTTTGTCAATGATGCAATGTTGGGTGCCGCAGATTACTTCGCTTGGATTTGCTCTGAACCACTCACGTTGCAGTTCAATTTTTTTTGGGTGCCACGTATCATCAGCGTCCAGAAAGGCTAAGTATTCACTTGTTGCTAGGTTCCACGCGGCATTTCTTGATTGGCCAGGACCAAGGTTTCGATTATTTACAATCAAACGAATCTGAGGTTGATTGATAGCAAAATCTCGTACCACTTGCGCAGTGCGATCATCGCTCGCGTCGTCGACAACGATTATTTCGTCAACTGGTGACGATTGGCTGAGTACTGATTCAATAGCCCGTATCACCACTTTTTCTGAGCGAAAAGCCGGAATTATTGCTGTAACGCTTGAATTCTCGGGAGACTTCACTTGAAGTAGCGTAACCAATTTATTTACACCCCATAATGGATGTACTTATGAAACTGTTAAGACGCGCTCTTCTTGCATTAAGTGTTGCTAGTGCTGTCGCTGGAGTTTTGCGATTTAAAGGCAAAGGTGTCGGTGCAATCAAACAAGGTGGCTGGCGAAAATTCACCGATAAGAAGTAATCAAAGATTTTGATGATCGGAATTTTCGGTGCAGGTGTAGTTGGTGCAAGAGTTGCTGAGTCGCTGTCGATTGAATCGCAAACTTCAATAGCTGTTTACGATTCATCACAAATTGTTGCTCAGCGGCTTGCGCGCCGTCTGAATGAGACAAATTCCTTGATCAAAGCGACAAATCGCAGTGAATTACATCGCGCAAAGGTCGTAGTTCTTGCCGGACCGTCGCCACACACACCAGTGGCTAAAGAGTTTCTTGGCAAAGGTGTCTCAGTAGTTTCGACGAGCGATGACATCGCCGACTGTTTGAATTTGCTGTCACTCTCCGAATTAGCAACTGAAAACAAAGCGACTTTAATAATTGGGGCTACATCGTCGCCTGGCATGTCGGGTTTATTGGTTCGAAATCTGAGCAAAGCATTTGATTCGATAGACGAAGTACATATTGCATTGCACGGCACAGGCGGCCCAGCATGTGCCCGCCAACATCACCGAGCGCTTTCTGGACAATCGATCGGTTGGCACGACGGTGAATGGTTGCGACGACCAGCGGGGAGCGGTCGCGAGTTGTGCTGGTTTCCAGAGCCGGTCGGTGCTTATGACTGTTATCGCGGCGAGCTTCCTGATCCGCTTTTAATCAAGCGAGCATTTCCAGAGTTGGTTCGAGTGACAGCACGTGTTTCGGCGACGCGTCGCGATCGAGTTTTTGCGAGATTGCCAATGTTGATTCCACCACGAGCCGAGGGCGGTATGGGTGGTCTTCGTGTTGAAGTTCGTGGCACAAAAAATGGAGAACGAGTTG
>BJFV01000141.1 GCA_014190055.1 Actinomycetes bacterium | reverse complement strand
TGGTTGAAGTTTGATGCCAGAAATTTTTAAGTCTTTAGCACTGCTCGCAGGAATAATCGCGCGCGTGAAACCCAACCTTGCTGCTTCACCGAGTCGACGGGCTGTGTTGCTGGCTTGACGCAATTCGCCGGCCAAACCAACTTCACCGCATGCAACAAGATCTTCAGCCAGTGGCATATTGGTTGCCGCAGAAACGAGTGCTAAACATAAACCTAAATCGGCGCCTGGTTCACTCAACTTCACGCCGCCAACAACTGATGCAAAAACTTCATGCTGAGCGAGATTGACACCAGCACGACGCTCAAGCACAGCCAACAACATTGCTAGTCGTCCTGAGTCAACGCCTTGAGCCGAGCGACGTGGCGAAACGTGTGAGGGTGACAAATTAGTTAGGGCCTGAACTTCAACTAACAGCGGGCGATGGCCTTCGAGTGCTGGCACAACGATCGAACCAGGCACACCAGCACGACGGTCAGCCAAAAATAATTTGCTGGCATCGGGCACACTGCGAAGGCCAAGTTCGGTCATCTCAAATAATCCCAATTCATTCGTTGAGCCAAAGCGATGCTTAACTGCCCGCAACAGCCTCAGCGCATGATGTCGTTCGCCCTCAAATGACAAAACCGTGTCAACAACATGTTCAAGCACACGCGGCCCGGCAAGCCCACCGTCTTTAGTGACATGACCAACCAACACAATCGGCAGATCGCGTGCTTTGGCTTCTTGCACAAGTCGATGCGCGCAACCGCGAACTTGCGAAACAGAACCAGGTGCCGAATTCAATTGCGGATCTGCAATTGCCTGAATACTGTCGATAATCACGAGCTCAGGTTTTACCTGCTCGATTGCATTAACAATATTTGTCAGCGACATTTCGGCAACAAGCCACAAGTCGGGTTTGATTGCGCCAAGTCGTTCGGCTCGCAGTCGCACTTGCTGTGCCGATTCTTCGGCAGTTACATAAAGTGTTTTGCCCGACCAAGAGGCGAGTAACTGCAACAACAATGTTGATTTGCCAATGCCTGGTTCACCACCAAGAAGCGTCACTGAGCCCGGTACAAGACCACCTCCTAAGACTCGATCGAGTTCTTCGATCCCAGTCATTGTTGGTTTAGAAACTTTGGCGTCGAGCGCATCGATTGGTTTTGGTTCGCCAGGCGGCACAAGTGCCATGCCAGTTGCGATTGAAATTAGTTCTTCGTCACCTTCAACATCTTCGACGAGGCTGTTCCATGCTCCGCAGGCACCGCATCGCCCTGCCCACTTTGGAACCCCGGCACCGCATTCGGTGCATCTATAAACAGTGCGAAGTTTTACCATCTCGCACTAGACATTATTCGCTGGGTGTGCGACTCGCCCCACGGCGTCGATAAAAAACTCTGGCGGCAACAAATGCCATTAGGGCCAGCCAAGCGAACAACAAAAATTTGAACAAACTAGCAACGAGTCGTGCCACGGTTGCTCGTACTGCGGTATTGCGCGATGTGGTCAAAACAGACTGTTCGCTGCCATCAAGTGGCACTCGCCAAGTCACTGTGTTTGCAGTGTCGATGCCACTTGTTCGTTCGATAACCCCAGGCAGAGTGGCGACAAAGTCAATCGTCATTGCTTTGCCGAGATCAAGACCTGCTTGTTTTAAATTCTCTTCAAATGGCGCACCACCAATAGTTTTGAGCAGTCGAGTGTCTGCAAATGCGTTTAGCCCGCCATCAACTTGCAAAATTCCATCAAGTGTGAAGGTCGAATCAGTGTCTTTGCCTGTTCGAGTTAGCGACATCTGTTTGAACGGACCGAACTCGCCACTCAATTGGTTCAGCACCGCGCCAGCCTGTTCAGCATTGTCAAATGTGTGCTTGAGTGAAACTTGCAGTCCGCCGTCTGCAGTTTTGTTTGGTCGTGATACAACCCAACCAGCCGCAGTTGCGTCGTCAAAGCGCAAATCGTCGGCAAGATTTGGCGCTGCTGCGACCACCTCGGAGTCGGCAATCAGATTTAGCGTCACTGAGCCAGCACCGCTTTGGGCAACGTCAAGAGTGACAACAGCATTTACTTGACACGAACACAAAATCATCACGGCTGCAACTAAGCCAAAATTTTTGAACTTCGAAAAACGTCTATGCACGCGTTGCATAGTTTACGCAATACGACCTAAGTCTGCGTCAGGTGGGTAGCGAGTTATTCAGGTGTCGGAGTTGTTTCGCCAGCGCCTGCAAGCTCAACTGCAACAGGTGGTGCAAAACCTTCGACTGCTTTAAACGAGAAGCGTTTTTCTTCTGGTTTTTCAGGGTCGTCTTCAACGCCGATCACGATGATCTCGCCTGCATGAAACTCTTTATTGAGAAGTTTCTCTGAGAGCGGATCTTCCAAGAAGCGTTGCATCGCACGGCGCAGAGGTCGAGCACCGAGTTGTGGGTCGTAGCCGCGTTTGGCAAGCAACTCTTTTGCTTCGACAGTGAGTTCAAGACCTAAACCAAGACCTTCAAGCTGACCTGTCAATCGCTTGCTCATCAAGTCGACCATTTGCACAACTTCGCTCATCGCCAACTCATGGAACACGATGACTTCGTCAATGCGGTTCAAGAACTCAGGCTTGAACTGCGTCTTCAACGCCTCGTTCACTTTGTCGCGCATGCGAGCATATGAAAGGGCTTCGTCATTTTTTCCGAAACCTACATTGGCTTTGCGCAAGTCTTGCGTGCCCAAGTTTGAAGTCATGATCAAAACGGTGTTTCTGAAGTCTGTGCTGCGACCCTGAGCATCGGTCAAACGGCCCTCTTCAAGAATCTGAAGCAATGTGTTGAATACATCAGGGTGTGCTTTTTCGATTTCGTCGAACAACACAACCGAGAATGGCTTGCGACGCACAGCCTCTGTTAACTGACCGCCTTCTTCGTAACCCACATAGCCCGGAGGTGAACCAACAAGGCGACTAACCGTGTGTTTCTCCATGTATTCACTCATGTCGAGAGCGATCAGCGCTTGTTCGTCACCAAACAAGAACTCAGCCAAAGTTTTTGCGAGTTCTGTTTTGCCGACGCCGGTTGGTCCTAAGAAGATAAACGAACCGCTCGGGCGCTTCGGGTCTTTCAAACCTGCTCGTGTGCGGCGAATGCTCTGGCTCACCGCTTTGATCGCGTCTTCTTGACCAATGATGCGCTTGTGAAGTTCGCCTTCCATGTTCAGCAACTTGGCGGTTTCTTCTTCGGTCAATTTGAAGACTGGGATTCCCGTCCACATACTCAAAACTTCGGCGATTGACTCTTCGCTTACTTCGTCGAACAAGTCAATGCCTTGTGCTTTGACATCGACTTCTTTTTGCGCGCGCTCTTCAAGCAATGAACGTTCTTGATCACGCAAACGACCTGCTTCTTCGAAACGCTGCTCTTCAACCGCACGCTTCTTTGCTTCTTGCACATCGTTGATCTTGTTTTCAATTTCTTTAAGGTCTGGTGGCGTCGTCATGCGCTTGATTCGCAAACGGCTGCCGGCTTCGTCAATAAGGTCGATTGCCTTATCTGGCAAAAAGCGATCTGAAATGTAGCGATCGGCGAGATTGGCTGCTGAGACAAGTGCTTGGTCGGTAATCGTCACACGGTGGTGAGTTTCATATTTGTCGCGAATGCCTTTGAGAATCTC
>BJFV01000140.1 GCA_014190055.1 Actinomycetes bacterium | reverse complement strand
TCAAAGCACCCCATCCTCGGGCTGCGTTTTGGTCGATGTGGTTAGCCGGCTCAAGTGTGAGTATCGTGCGCAGGTAGTGAAAAAAGAAACGGTTGAAAGGCGTCGCATCGAGATTCTTGAGGCTACCTGCGATGTCGTGATTGAACGCGGTTTTGCAGGCACCAGGGTCGCCGACGTAGCGAAAAAACTTGGTGTTTCAAATAGCTTGATTCACTACCACTTTGCATCTAAAGAAGAACTTCTGGCGGCCGCCTTTGAGCACTATGCCCGAAAAGATCTCGTTGACATGCAGCACGACAGTGACTCGGCTCCGACATGTGTTGCGAAACTTTGGCGTCTAATCGAGAGTTATGTGCCCGAGGGTAGCGACGACGTTGAATGGATGATCTGGATTGATGCTTGGGGTGAAGCGCTAAGAAACCCAAAGATGAAACCGATAAGCCAACAATTAGATGAACAATCCATTGCAGTTTTCGAAAAGGTTCTTCGAGCCGGCAATGAAGCAGGTGAATTTCATTGTGTGCACCCTCGAGAATCTGCGACTCGAATTTCGGGCCTAATTGATGGTTTGGCAGTTCAGTACGCTGCCCACGAAGGTGTACTCAAACGCAAAGAGTTCATTCGACTGATGCGACAGTTGGCAGCCGCAGAGACTGGCCTATCGCCTGACGACATTCGAGATTCACGGCGAAACTCGAAAGCAAATACCTCAGCTGGTCGACGATCCGAAGACGAGGGCCCGAGTCCAGCATCTTTGGCTACCGAATTTGATTTACGACAACTGTTCAGTAACTACAGCGATGCACTAAGCAGTGGCGACTTGGCACGAATTGGTCAATACTTCACAGAAGATGCAAAGATCAGCGTCAATGGCAAGTTGGTCGCAAGCACATCAACAGAAATAGACAAGCTCTATTCCGATAATCAAGGGGCAAATCGCCGAACGATCGAGATTCCATTAATAATGGCTTTCTTTGCTGACGAAGGCAACGGCACTGCCCACGGAAACTTAACGATTGAGTCTCGATCCTTTGTCTCCGGCGAAAAACCTTCTACACATATTTTCAAGACAGTCGACACTTACAAGCGCACGTCATCAGGTTGGCGATGCAGCGATCGCCAACGAAACGACTTTTAAGATGACCTCTGATGAGTCGACTGCAGAGATTCAACAAATAATCAGCAGTCCAGATCGACTAGTTCGAGCGATTTTCTCTGGGCGTCGTCGCAACATGCAACCTGAGTTTGAGAAGGTCGAACTGAGACCAGTAAAAATGCGTGACAAGCTCTTGTTGCAGATGACGACCGTAGCTGGGTCAAAATCAAAAACGACGAATATAGATTTCGGCAATTTCGATGCTCTCGCGATGCTCGAATCTGGCTTCGCAAACTGCCTTGTTGAATCAACCGAATTGACTTTGACTATTCGATTTACAAAGAAAGGAGCGCCCCTAATCCATCGGTCCAGTCGCACGTTGCCACAGGTGACTTCACACGATCGGCAGAAAAGTCGATTGCTAGATCCGGGTTCTGACTTCTTGATAAAGATCGGCATTTCAGATCGCAACGGCTCAATTAGACCATCAATGAGAGACAAATACATGCAGATCGAAGAGTTTTTGCGAATTCTCATGCCAACATTGCGCGACGAAATCGCAACGGGCAGATTGCACAACCCGACCCAAAAAGAACCACTCAGAATTTTTGACCACGGGTGTGGCAATGCATACTTGACCTTCGCAGTTCATTACTTCTTAGATGATCAAGACATCCCAAACACAATCATCGGGATTGATCAGCGTGACGAGAGTCGTGACCGCAACTTTCAAATTGCTACAGATTTGGGTCTGAACGATTCAGTCAGCTTTCGGGCCGAAAAAATAGCCGAGCTTGGAACAGAAAAAGTCGACTTAGCAATCGCTCTGCACGCTTGCGATACGGCGACAGATGATGCAATTGCATGGTCGATTAACAATGAGGCTCAGATCTTGCTCGTCTCCCCCTGTTGCCATCACGACTTACAAACACAAATTGTCAAAGTCACCGAACCTTGGTCAATCATCACCAAAAATGGCATTCTCAAAGAGCGTCTTGGAGACATTCTGACCGACTCTTTGCGGGCACAAATACTCAAATTGCACGGCTATCGCACAGACATCGTCGAATTTGTTGGTGATGAACACACGCCGCGTAACCTTCTAATTCGGTCAGTATTGACCAGATCGCTCATCGAAGGTGACGAGAAGGCAAAGTACGAAGAAATGCTCAAAATTTGGTCGGTAAAACCCCACCTGGCAGAGATTCTTAACTTCGAATAGCTAAAGCCTGTCCAGGGTTTAGCCCTGCGCGTTGGTCCAGTGCCTCAATAACCACTGTCTGTGGACTCTCAAAGCCTTGATTTCAGGCTTTCAAGCTGATTCATGTGTTTCAACCACTTTGAGTGGTCATCTGAATATTTTAAGTGAGAAATTCCTCAAGTTCTGCTGCCAAGTGCCGATCCCTTATGCGGATCTCACAAGGGAGCAGAAATGTCAAACAAAGCGAAATTCTTCAGTTCAGTAGTAATTGGTTCGATTCTTAGCATCGGATTGGCAATACCTTCGGCGAGTGCCGCAACGGCAGCATTGCCTGTTTACGGCGATTCGGGCTCAACCGTTGTGCGCTTACAGGAGGCACTCATTGCCCGTGGCTTCACACTTAAAGGCGGAGTCGACGGCGTTTTCTCAGCGTCAACTCAGCAGACACTTAAAAACTTTCAGAAAGTTGCTGGCTTCAAAGCAACCGGCCGACTTGATGAACGTACTGCTTCTTTCCTTGGTTTGATCGCAGCTGATCAGCCAGCCAAGGTGAAAGTCAAAGCAACTTCAACTGCAACGGCAAAACCTGTTGCAGTTGCACCTGCCGCTAAACCGGTGGTTGCCAAGGCAGTAGTCGCTACCCCAGAACCAACTCCGACGCCTGTAGCAGCGCCAGCAATAGCCCCTGTTGAAGGCATGTTGACACTTGACACTCTTCCGGTGCGCGGACAACGCAGTGATGCAGTTCGCTTGGTTCAGCAAAAATTGATCGAGAATTCGATCGAAGTCAAAGGCGGCGCTGACGGAATTTTCGGTGTTGCAACAACAATCTCACTCACAACTTTTCAAACTGCTCGCGGATTAAATCCAACAGGTGCAGTCGACATGCCTACCGCCATTGCTTTGGGTGTTTTACCTGACCTCGCAACTCTTGGTCTTCCGCAGATCAGCGTTTTTCCAACGCAGGGTCGCTGTTCGTTCGTAGATAGTTGGCATGACAAGCGCTCAGGTGGACGTCTTCACGTCGGTGTCGACATCGTCGGGCCAAAAGGTTTGGCAATCTATGCAGTAACAGACGGCACAATCACCAAAATGTACGGCGCTGAGTCGAAACTTAGTGGCAACGCACTTCGTCTAACAGCGGCCGACGCAACATATTTCTTCTACGCACACCTTGATTCGTTTGCACCTGGTCTTGCAGTTGGCTCAGTTGTGAAAGCTGGTCAAATAGTTGGATACATGGGAGCCACTGGAAACGCTGGTGGTAACTCACACCTTCACTTCGAAATTCACCCAGGTGGCGGTGACCCGGTAAACCCATACCCAGTCGTTAAAGCTGTCGATGCATGTC
>BJFV01000139.1 GCA_014190055.1 Actinomycetes bacterium | reverse complement strand
ACGATCTTGCCGTCTTTCATCGCATAAACAGCCGGAATCGACTGCACCTGAAACGCTTGGGCCACCTGCGGACATGTATCTACGTCGACTTTTGCCAAAACCACTTTGCCTTTGGTCGCTGCCGTCAACTTTTCAAGAATCGGCCCCAATGTCTTGCACGGACCACACCATTGCGCCCACAAGTCGATGATCACTGGCGTCACCATTGACTTCTCGATCACTTCCTTTTGAAAGGTTGCATCTGTTACATCAATAGCCATGACTCCACAATACTGCGCAAACTAACGACGCTCGCAAGTGGCGATGACCAACACAAATTAAGTAGGTTGCTTAGTGATGAGCGACACAGTTAGCAGTGGCATCAATTCTGAAAAAGTCTCAACTTGGCTCGAGACAAATGTCGCCGGCGCAACTGCGCCATTTAAGTTCGAATTTATCGCTGGCGGCCACTCAAATCTCACGTTTTCGGTGCGCGATGCGAAACAAAATCATTACGTTCTTCGTCGCCCACCACTCAGTCACGGCCTCGCTAGCGCTCACGACATGGGCCGCGAACATCGAATGATCTCGGCGCTACAAAACTCTGGCGTGCCAGTGCCACGCACTCGCGGTCTTTGCACCGATGTCGAAATTAACGGCGCACCTTTTTATGTAATGGATTTCGTCGACGGCCACATCGTGCGCGATGTGCCCATCGCCGAGACCGTGCTAACAGAACAGACCCGCGCCCGGGCGAGCGAATCGCTCGTCGACACATTGGCAAAGATTCATGCTGTCGATGTCAACAAAGTCGGCTTGCAAGACTTCAGTCGACACGAGGGTTATATCGCGCGCCAACTCAAGCGATGGTACGGCCAATGGAACGCACAAAAGACGCGCGAACTTTCTGTTGTTGATCGCGTGCATGAAGAACTCTCAAAGAGAATTCCCGAACAGGGGCCGGCAACAATTGTGCACGGCGACTATCGACTCGACAACTGCATCGTCAGTTCGAGTGGCGAAATTCAAGCAGTGCTCGATTGGGAGATCTGCACACTCGGTGATCCGCTTGCAGATCTCGGCCTGCTCACTGTTTATTGGACGGGCCCTAACGACGAAGCATCACCGTGGATGTCGCAATACACAACCGTCAAAGGCTTTTTGAATCGCAACGACTTGATCGCTCGCTATGCAAAAACGACAGGTCGTGATGTGACAAATATCGAGTTCTATCGCGCGTTCGCATATTGGAAACTCGCCTGCATCGTCGAAGGCGTTTACGCGCGCTATCTAGGTGGTGCACTCGGTGAAAAGAACGCCGCCGACCTCGAACCGTTCAAGTTGCAAACCGAGGCGGCCGCCAACAGTGCCGAGCAAGCGCTTTCGCGTCTAAACTGATTTCACGCGATGAATAAGCCATACAAAATTATTGGCACTCTGCCGCAGATTAAAGACCCCCTCTTGGTCGTGATGATGACCGGCTGGATTGACACGAGTTCTGCCGCTGCCGCAGCCGTCGAACTTGTCGCCAAAGAAACAAACGCCATCAAGGTCATCGACTTCGATATCGACACATTCGTTGACTTTCGCGCGCGCCGACCGATTATGGAGCTTCGCGAGGGTGTCAACACAAAGCTCGTCTGGTCAACACCCGAGATTGCCCTTGGTCGCGACATCAACAACAAAGATGTCTTGTTGCTCACTGGTCCAGAACCAGACACCCATTGGAACTTGTTCGCTGAAACAATCGCCGACATCAGCGTGCAATTCGGTGTGCGACGAATGATCGGCATCGGTGCATATCCGTTTGCAACACCACACACTCGTGCTGTTTATATTTCTTGCACGTCGCCTGACAAAGATTTGGTTTCGAGTTTGCCTTACTTGAAGAGTTCAGTCGATGTGCCTGCGGGCATGGCTGCAGCAATCGAACATTCGCTTCACGGTCGCAAAATTCAAGCGCTCAGTTTGTGGGCTCGCGTGCCTCACTATGTTGCTTCAATGCCATACCCTGCTGCTTCGGCTGCATTGCTTGCGGCACTTTGTGACACTGGCGGCATTTCTCTCGATGCCTCGTCGATGCGCGAACAAGCCAAAACTCAACGCGAGCGACTCGATCAATTGATCTCGGGCAACAACGAGCACTCGCAAATGTTGACGCAACTTGAACAGGCATTCGATGAACAAATCGCCAACGGCACAACTGAAATTAATTTCGGTGCGCCAATACCGAGTGGTGACGAAATCGCCGCCGAGTTCGAAAAGTACTTGCGCGATCGCTAATTAATCGCGCGGGCTAACTGTTCGCGCGGGCTATTTATTTGTCCGGGCTAAGCCGTGCAACCAAGACTGCACGTTTGCGCCCAACGCATCAACGTCGTAGCCACCTTCTTGCAGCACAACTGTCGGCAAGCCCAACGCCCCAACTAGTGCGCCGCATCGGTCGTAGCCAGGTGTTGTCAACGCCAAATCACTGATCGGGTCAGTAATAAAAGTGTCAAGACCAAGTGACACGATGATCATTGACGGACCAAACTTTTTGATGCTCTCGCAAGCACGCTCAAGCGCCTTCATATACGAATCGTCGTCAGTGCGCGCCGCAAGCGGCACATTGAGCGTCGAGCCTCGGCCCTTGCCTGAACCAACTTCGTCTTCGTAACCCGTGAAGTACGGATACGCACGTGCTGGGTCTCCATGCAGCGACACAAATTGAACATCATCACGTTCGTAGAAAATTTGCTGGGTGCCGTTGCCGTGGTGATAATCGACGTCGAGCACCGTCACTTTGGTGCCAGTTGTGCTCGCAACATGATGGGCTGCGATCGCTGCATTGTTGAAAAAGCAATATCCGCCATACAAGTCGGTGGTTGCGTGATGGCCCGGTGGTCGGCACAAGCCATAACTATTTTTCGCACCGTCTAAAACAATTTTCGTCGCAGTCATCGCCACATCAACCGCACCACGAGCCGCCTCGTAAGTGCCCATCGTCAATGGTGTTGTTGTCTCAAAGCACCACCATCCCAATTTGCCGTTTACCGACTCTGGCTCAACTCGGTCGCCCATGTTCTGGCGCAGGTTTGACTTAAAAAACATGTCTGGCACAACTTCGCGAGATTCTTTGACATCACGCTGATAATCGGCCCATGCGGTCGACAAAAATTTCAACAAGCCCGGGTTATGAATTTTGGTGATTGGCTCAGTGCCCCACTCAGTTGGCGAAGTGAAATCGAATGCTTTATCGGCAGCCAAAGTCTCACGAATCTTTTCGGCACGACCTGTGTGCTCGAACGGCGAGTGCGCTGAAGATCGCTCAATTTCAACTTCTGGGTTGTGCAACAAGTGCGCTGGCGAATATACGACTTTCACAAAAACCCCGTTTCTTTTCGAACTATCTCAGCAATTTCTAACTGAAATCTAGTGGCGAGCGCAGTGATCGTTTCAATTCGGCGACTCCTGACGTTGTCGCGATCGTTTCAACAGCATCCCAAAGTTTCAACGCCTCATCACCGCGTGGCGATTTCGAGATTACAGGGCCAAAGAAACTGCCCTCATTGGGCTGACCCGGCTTGAAAGTCAAAATCGGTGTGCCGACATCTTTACCCGTTCGCGAAAGTGCAAGGTCAGTTTCATATCGAATGACCGCAGTATGGGTCTCGTCATTTAGCGAATCGGCCCACAC
>BJFV01000138.1 GCA_014190055.1 Actinomycetes bacterium | reverse complement strand
GTCGTCTAACAAGCGATCGGCATATGCAGTGATGCGCATTGTCCACTGGCGCATGTTGCGTTTGAACACGGGATAATTACCGATATCGCTGCGACCTTCGGCGGTAACTTCTTCGTTGGCCAAAATTGTGCCAAGACCTGGGCACCAGTTCACTGGTGCGTTGGCGAGATAAACCAAGCGATACTCGTCGAGAATTTTGCGCTGCTCAACTTTTGAAAGTTGGTTCCATTCTTTTGTCGACTGAGATGCAGTCAGTTTTCGTTTTGAAGTGGCAAACTCTTTTTCGAGCTCGCTGATGTGACGTGCTTTTTTGAGTTTCTCGTCATACCAAGAATTGAAAATTTGAAGAAATATCCACTGTGTCCAGCGATAGTAACTTTCGTCAGTCGTGCTGACACTTCGTCGTTGGTCGTGGGCCAAACCAAGTCGGCGAAGTTGGCGGCGCATGTTTGCGATGTTCGACTCAGTGTTGATTCGCGGATGAATGCCGGTGACGATTGCATGTTGTTCTGCGGGCAGACCAAACGAGTCGTAGCCAATCGAGTGCAAAACATTTTTACCCGTCATTCGCTTGAAGCGACCGAAGACATCGGTTGCGATGTATCCAAGTGGGTGACCGACATGCAGACCTGCCCCCGATGGATAAGGAAACATGTCAAGAATAAAAAGTTTCTCGCGACCGGCCACACCGGCGACGTCAGCAAGTGGCCCGGCCGTGTTGGGTGCTTCAAAAGTGCGGTTTTTCTCCCAATGGTCTTGCCATTTTTGCTCGATACCGGCAGCCAGCGAAGCGCTATATCGGTAGGCGGGTATTGACCCTCCGCGGCCAGTTGATGGAGTGTCTGCAGTTGCGCCCATGACCTCCGTATCCTAAACGGCGTATGGCTAATCAGCGACGACGCTCAAAATCAGCGCGTACCGACACTCGGCGACGCGTCGCACGAACCGCTCGGTTGAGCGAAACCTTGCGTGAGGTTATTGCCGATGAACTCGCCAAAATTGATGATGATCGGTTGGGTTTCGTGACGATCACATCGGTTGACGTTGATTCTGAAATGAACCGCGGCATTGTTTTTTATGACTCGATGCAGGGTGCAGACGGCGACGAACAGATTCTTGAGGCGCTCAATGATCATCGTAAGCGTCTGCAAAGTGTGATTGCCGACCAAGTGCGTGCTCGACGCACACCGGTGTTGCAGTTTCGCCCTGACGATGCGATTCGGGCCGCTCAACGCATTGATGAAGTTTTGCGCCAAGATGAAATTCGCCGCAGAGAACTTTTTGGTGACAAGAAGTCTGAGAGTTAATTCACGTGGCGAGGCGTAAGCCACCAACGCGCCATGGTTTGGTGATCGTCGACAAACCGTCAGGAATGACGAGTCACGATGTGGTCAGTGTTTTGCGCAAGCAACTTGGTGAACGTCGCATTGGTCATGCCGGCACGCTCGACCCAGACGCGACGGGCGTGTTGTTGGTCGGTGTCGGCTATGTAACTCGGCTGCTGACATTTCTTTCTGGTCTCGACAAAACTTATACGGCGCAAATTGTTTTGGGTTCGTCGACATCAACTCTTGACTCATCGGGTGCTGTGACTGCGACTCACGATATGTCGAACATCAGTATCGAAGATGTGCAACGTGTTGTAAAAGAAAATTTTGTCGGCAAAATTTCGCAGATTCCGCCGATGGTGTCGGCTTTGAAAGTCGACGGTGTTCGCCTGCACGAACTTGCACGACAAGGCATTGAAGTCGAGCGTGCTGCACGCGAGTTGACAATCTACAGTTTTAAAGTTTTTGGCATGTCTGAGTCGGGCGTCATTGACGTTGAGATTCATTGCAGTTCGGGTACATATATAAGGTCTCTTGCCGATGACCTAGGTCGAGCACTTGGTGGCTCGGCGCATTTGCGAAACCTTCGCCGTATAAGCGTCGGAGGGTTTTTGCAGAGCGAGTGTTCGAATCTTGAAGACCCAGTAGTACATCCGCCAATAACTGCTGTGAGAACGATGAGTCGTGTTGTTGCTGATGAACAAATGCAGACGATGATCAAACACGGTCGCGAACTCGAAAAATTCGACTCGCCAGCGCCGTGGGTTCTGGTCGATGAACAAAATGCAGTGTTGGCTGTTTATGAACTGAGCCAATCGGGTCGCGCTAAGCCGAGCGTCGTAATGGCCAACGCAGTAGCGTAATTTTGATGATCATTATCAACGACACAACTTTTGACTTTGGTCAAAGCGCGCCCCGCAAGCGCAGTGTCGTCACAATCGGTGCTTACGACGGTGTGCATCGTGGCCATCAGGCAGTCATTGATCAGGTGCGTCAGCAAGCAGAAATTCTGGATGCGCGAAGCGTTGTAGTCACGTTTGATCGCCACCCGGCAAGCGTTGTTCGACCCGCATCGGCGCCTCTTTTATTGACTGATCTTGATCAAAAAATTGAATTACTGGCAAAAACTGGCCTTGACGCGACATGTATCGTCAAATTTGATGATGCCTCGAGTCGTGAAACGCCAACTGATTTTGTGAAGCGCGTTCTTGTAGATGGATTATCTGCCAAGCGTGTGATAATCGGCGAAGACTTTCATTTTGGTCATAAGCGTGGTGGCAATGTCGCACTACTTCGCGAACTCGGGCCGAAGTTTGATTTCGATGTGACGCCGATTGAACTGATCAGTCGTGGCGACGGTGTGGATGAACCAGTAAGCAGCACTGCGATTCGCCGCGCCTTGGCTGGCGGTCAAGTCGAACTCGCCACACAGTTACTAGGGCATCACTTCGAGGTTCGTGGCAAAGTTGTGCACGGTGACCAACGAGGTCGAACGATTGGTTTTCCAACTGCAAACATCGAAGTGCCAAAAGCGATTTGCATTCCTGCTGACGGTGTTTATGCCGGTGTTTTAACGCGAGCGAACGGTGACACGTATGTATGTGCGATCAATCTGGGCCGACGGCCCACTTTTTATGAGCACGCTGATCACTCGCTGTTAGAAGCTCATCTGCTCGACTTTGACGGCGACCTTTATGGCGAGTCAGTTCGTGTTTCGTTCTCACATTTCTTGCGCGGTGAACGCAAATTCGAAAACATTGATGCATTGAAAATGCAACTCAAACACGACATCGAACAAACTCGCGCTGTATCTGGTATTTAAACCGTGCTCATTTCATAAAGTGTTGATCGCTGACGCAATGTGCGGCCAAGTGGCGAAGTTATTGCTCTGAAAGACTCTTCGTTCATTTCTTGACCGTGGCTTGCGCCGGCTGCGCGAGAAATATTTTCGTTCATGAGCGTGCCACCCAGATCGTTGCACCCAGCCTGCAGAAGTTGAGTCGCGCCAGCGTGACCGATTTTTGTCCATGAGACTTGAATATTGTCGATGTGGCCGCGATAAGCAATGCGGGCGATGGCGTGCATTAATACAGTTTCTCTGAATGTTGGGCCACGACGCGATTTATGTTGCAGATAAATCGGCGATGCCATGTGCACGAACGGAAGACCTACAAATTCAGTAAAGCCACCAGTTTCTTTTTGCAGATCGCGAGTTCGCACAATGTGTTTTGCCCAACTTTGTGGATGTTCGACCGAGCCAAACATGATCGTGATATTCGAGCGCAATCCTGCTTTGTGAGCAACACGGTGACATTCGAGCCACTCTTCAGTGTTGATTTTGTC
>BJFV01000137.1 GCA_014190055.1 Actinomycetes bacterium | reverse complement strand
CCATCGGTGCAATATCAGGTGACAAAGACCGATGGCAGTCGAGAAATTTGCGACAACCCAAGTGAGTTGCCACCAACTGTTTACATTAAGTCGATTGAAGAGCCGTATTTCAAAGTCGACATCATTACGCCAAAGGATTACACCGGCACTTTGATGGATCTCTGCCAAACTCGTCGTGGCGAACTCGGCAAACTCGAATATCTTTCGCCTGAGCGCGTCGAGATGCACTACTTGATGCCTCTGGCAGAAGTAGTCGTCGACTTTTTTGATCAGATGAAGAGTCGATCGCAAGGCTACGCAAGTCTCGACTACGAACTTCACGGTTACCGCGAATCTGACTTGGTGAAAGTCGACTTGTTTTTGAACGGCATTGCAGCAGATGCGTTCAGCACGATCGTGCACCGCGAAAAGGCGTACGACTATGGCAAGCGGATGTGCGAAAAACTAAAAGAGTTGATTCCGCGTCAGATGTTTGATGTGCCAATTCAGGCTGCAATCGGCGGCAAGTTCATCGCTCGCGAAACTGTGAAAGCAAAGCGCAAAGACGTGTTGGCCAAGTGTTACGGCGGCGATATTTCACGTAAGCGTAAGTTGCTTGAGAAGCAAAAAGAAGGCAAGAAGAAAATGAAGTCAATCGGTCGCGTTGAGATACCCGGAGACGTGTTCATCTCGGCTCTGAAACTCGATAACTGACGATCGTGGCTGAGAAACACGCAAGCGTTTTTCGCTCGCTGAAATATTTCAATGCACGCTTGTTTTTTGCAGGTTTGCTTCTTTCGAACATCGGTAGTTGGTTGCAGCTAACTGCCTCGTCGTTGCTGATTTATCGATTGACGGGCAATGCAGCCGATCTTGGCTACAACGTGGCGTTTCAGTTTTTGCCGATGTTGTTATTCGGCACTTGGTGTGGAGCATTGGCTGATCGGCACAATCGGCGGCGAATCGCGATCATCTCACAGGCATGTTTGGCCGGGCAGGCGCTGTTGCTCGGTGTTCTCGATCTTTCGGGCGTTATCAGCGTGCCGATGGTCTACGCGCTGTCGTTACTGCTGGGCATCATCGGTGCTTTTGACAACCCTGCACGACGAGGTTTAGTTACTGAACTCGTGCCGACTGTTGATTTGCCGAATGCGATGTCGCTTAATACGGCAGTGATGACAGGTTCGCGAATTTTCGGTGCGGCAATTGCGACTGCTCTTGTCGGGCCACTTGGCACTGGTTGGCTATTTATTTTGAACGGCATCTCATATGCAGCGATGATTTACGGATTGACGGGTCTGCGCAAGAGCGAAATGTATCCAGCAAGTGTGCGACCAGCAGGTGGTTCGCCTGTGCGTGAAGTATTTAAATATGTTGCCGGCAATCGCCGATTGTTGACGATGTTTTTGGTTTATGTCGCCGTGAGCACATTTTCTTTCAACTTTGGTGTTGCGTTGCCGAAGTTGGCAGACCTGAGCTGGGGTGATGACCGAGCATTCGGTTGGGTGATGTCGGTAATTGGTATCGGCAATTTGACTGGCGCTCTGCTCACTGCGCGATTAAAGACAGTTTCGATGCGCTGGTTCGTAAGCAATATTGCATTGCTTGGATTAGCAAGCATCGGCATGGCGTTTGCGTCGAACTTGTGGCTGGCATTTTTGTGGGGCGTACCTCTCGGCATTGGTGGCGCCGCGATGATCGCCTCGGGTAACGCAATTAGTCAACAAGAATCACCGCCCGATATGCGCGGAAGATTATTGGCGTTGACCGCGGTTGCATTTTTGGGAAGCACACCAATCGGTGGGCCGATAACGGGTTTGATCGCAGACTCAATTTCGCCTGAGTGGTCACTGGCATACGGCGGGGTAGTTGCTCTAGTTTGTGCGGCAGCAGCAGTTGTTGCCTGGAGATGATTGGGCGTAGTTCAGATGTCAAATAGTTCTTCTAATTCGGTGATGTGGTTTCGGCGCGATCTGCGTCTCGAAGACAACCCCGCATTGATTGCGGCGAGCAAAGTCGGGGCGGTTACCCCGTTATTTGTTTTAGACCCAATGTTTTTGCAACGGTCGGGTGCGCCGAGATTGGCATTTTTATTTCGTTCGCTGCGTGATTTGAATCGGGCAATCGGTGGTGCGCTCGTGGTGCGTGTCGGTGACCCAGTTGAAATCGTGTCAAAGGTTGCCAAAGAAGTTGGTGCAACCGAGGTTTTTGCTGCGAAAGATTTTGCACCATACGGGCAAAAGCGTGACGCTCAAGTTGCTCGATCACTTGAAAAAGTCGGCGCGAAGTTGAATCATGTCGGTTCGGCTTACGCGGTCGACCCGGGCACGGTGCGAAAAGCCGACTCGACGCCGTATTCGGTGTTTACTCCGTTTTCGAAAGTTTGGTTGGCGCACGGCTGGTCGGCGCCAGTCAAAAAGCCGAATGTGAAATGGAATGGCGCACCTACGATCAAAAGCGAAGCGATACCTGACGACCCGATTTTGACCGCAAAGATTGCTGAAGCGGGCGAAGAAGCAGCGTGGAAACGTTGGGAGTATTTCGCCGAGACTGCGCTTGATAAATATAAAGAGGAGAGAAATAATCCTGATCGTGATGGCTGCAGTCAGATGTCGGTCTATTTGCGTTTCGGTGTAGTGCACCCGCGACAGTTGTTAGCAGAACTTGAGCCCAACCCGAATCATGATCATTATCGAAGTGAACTTTGTTGGCGTGAGTTTTATGCCGATGTGTTGTTTCACCAACCGCAGACAACTTGGAAGAATCTTCAACCGAAAATGGACAGCCTGCAAGTCGACACGGATGCGAAAGCCAAGCAGCGCTTCGAAATTTGGTGTGCTGGCAAAACGGGTTATCCGATCGTTGATGCCGGTATGCGACAGATGTTGGCAACAGGCTGGATGCACAACCGTGTGCGAATGATTGCCGCCAGTTTTTTGGTTAAAGATTTGCACTTACCGTGGCAGTGGGGTGCAAAGTTCTTCATGAAGCACCTAGTTGATGGCGATATTGCATCAAACAATCACGGCTGGCAATGGACAGCCGGAACTGGCACCGATGCGGCGCCGTACTTTCGTGTGTTCAACCCCGTTTTGCAAGGCGAGAAATTTGATCCCAACGGAAATTACGTTCGCGAATGGATACCCGAGTTGCGCGACGTGCCGAAAAAGTTTGTGCACTCACCTTGGTTGCAACCCGAAGGCGGATTGTTTGCGCAATACCCAGAACCCATGGTCGACCATTCACAAGAGCGTGATGAGGCTCTAAGTCGCTACAAGATCAGCGGGGAAATCAATCGCTCGGTAGTCTGACGCTAGGTAGCCTGATAAGTAGCAAATGCTTGACGATCGTAAGACTGCAATCCTCAGGGCTGTCGTAGAGGAATACATCGCCACCGCGCAACCGGTGGGTTCTGCGCACATTGCCAATAATCGTGATTTAGCGGTCTCGTCGGCGACGGTTCGCAACGATATGGCAGCCCTAGAGCGCGAAGGCTATTTGATGCATCCGCATACTTCGGCTGGACGCATACCAACCGACAAGGGTTATCGATTCTTCGTTGACAACTTGGTGCCGAATGGCTCGCTTGGCTCAATCGAACAGGCAAAAGTCGGAAGCTTTTTTGAAACTGCGCACTTTCGTCTCGAAGAAACACTTCAGCGAACATCAATGTTGTTGGCGCAGTTGACAAACTATGCATCGGT
>BJFV01000136.1 GCA_014190055.1 Actinomycetes bacterium | reverse complement strand
AAGTTTGTGGCGTGTGGCAAACCGCACAAGTTCGCACCCGATGACGACTGCCAATGCTTAGCAGTAAGCAATTCGGCAACGGCCCGCGAGCCGTGCTGGTGCATGGGTTCACTCAAACCCAAGAAACTTGGGTAGATGCCATCGACTCTCTCAAAGAGAAATTCGAGGTCATCGCGATCGACGCCCCCAACCATGGCGACTCATGCGATATCTCACTCAATTTAGAATCAGGAGCAAGAGCGATCGGTGAAGTTGGTGGCAACGCGACATATATCGGCTATTCACTCGGTGGCCGTTTATGTCTAACTCTTGCACTTTCTGAACCACAAAAAGTTTCTCGGCTCGTATTGATTAGCACCACTGCAGGCATAGAAGACAAAGAGTTGCGCCTTGAGCGCATCAAAAGTGATGAAGAGCTTGCCCGGCGAATCGAACAGATTGGCGTCAGTCAATTTGTTGACGAGTGGTTAAGTCAGCCACTATTCGCTGGCCTAACTGCCGAGACAAATCAACGTGCGGTTCGCATAAAAAATACAGCAATCGGTTTGAGCTCAAGTTTGCGGCTCTGCGGTGCGGGTAGACAGCAACCAACGTGGTCTCGATTGAAAGAGTTAACGATGCCTGTTCTAGTTATTGCCGGCGCAAAAGACGAAAAATATCGCGGGTTGGCTGAGAGGCTGGTTTCAGAAATTGGCAGCAACGCAACTTTAGAAATTATCGAAAACTCTGGACACACGCCGCATCTTGAACAGCCCAAAATCTTTCAAGAATCGCTGTCTAATTTTCTGTCGAAATAATCTGGCGACATAATCTGTCGACTTGTAGCGCGTCTAACTAATTAGCAGGCCGACGCTCAAGCTAATAGCAACAAGAATCTGCACGCGGCCAGTCATAACAAGAACATCAATTAAGTCAGCCCCAGTTGCCCCGGCATAAACACGTTTGATTGGTTTCACAGCCGCTGCTAAACCGAGCATCGCAATCAGCGCTGCCGAATACGACAATGAAATCAATATCACAGCAAAACCAGCAACTATAAACAGCGAGATATAAAACTTACGTGCACCAGATTCGCCGATTCGAACTGCAAGCGTTTTCTTATTAGAAATCTGGTCACCAGCAATGTCGCGCAGGTTGTTGACAGCCAACAAAGCACACGCGAGACAACCAACAACAACAGATGCTAAAAAACTGACAAGAGTTAACTGCTCATTAATCACAAAAGTGGTACCCATTGTCGCGACCACCCCGAAGAAGATAAACACAAAAACTTCTCCGAAGCCCAGATATCCATACGGATGCTTGCCTCCCGTATAAAACCAACCCGCCAGAAAGCAGAACACACCGACGAGCAATAACCACCACGTAGTCGTTGCTGCCAGCACAAAGCCGAAGACCGCCGCTACGCCAAACGCAAGAAATGTTGCCTTCTTAACTTCGGTGGGTTTCTTTGCGCCAGAGCCGACGAGACGAAGCGGGCCGACTCGATTTTTGTCGGTGCCTCTGATGCCATCCGAATAGTCGTTTGCATAATTAACTGCCACCTGAAGAGCAAGACTGACAACCAAAGCGAAGACCGCATTTAGCCAATTATTTTGCGTTGAGCTTTCGAGTTGCGCACACGCTGCGCCAACGACGACTGGCGCTATCGCAGCGGGCAAAGTCTTCGGACGCGCACCTTGAATCCACAAATTAATCGAATCTCGCACGCAACTAACTTAACAACAAAACATCTACGCTGAAATGGTGCGCGAATTAGTTGCGATCGATATGCCGGCAGGCGACGCATTTGTCAATGTTCTAAGAAAAGTTTGGGATTCAGGTGACGCAGTATTACCCATCGATCAACGATTGCCAGAAGTCGCACGAAAAAAATTGATAACTCAATTTAAGGTTTCGTCACTTATCGGCGCCGATGGTTTAAGAGTCAAAGTTGCACCTGGCGAACCAGTCGACGAAGGTGACGCATTAGTTGTAGCCACATCCGGCTCAACTGGAGAGCCAAAAGGCGTTGTGCACACCCACGGTTCGATAAAAGCAGCCGTAACGAATACGGGTGCACGTCTTGGCTGTAGTGCGGCCGATCATTGGTTGGCGTGTATCTCACTTGCCCACGTCGGCGGCTTATCTGTCGTGCTGCGAGCCCTGCATTTCGGTTCGCAACTCACAATCAAGTCTCGCGCCGATAAAGCCACAATCGAATCAGCAGTTAAGAATGGCGCAAACATGACTTCGCTGGTTCCGACAATTTTGCATTCGGTAGATGTTTCGAATTTCAAAACTGTTCTGGTCGGTGGGGCTCATACCCCAACGAATCTGCCTAGCAATGCAATTTCGACCTATGGCTTAACTGAAACCTTCGGTGGCGTCGTCTACAACGGCGAACCGATTGACGGTGTTGAGATACGCATCGGCACAGACTCTGAGATTGAAATTCGTTGCGATTCGCTGTTACGTACTTATCGCAATGGAATTGATCCTAAAAATAGTGACGGTTGGTTGCATACCGGCGACCTCGGTGAGTTTAAAGATGGGAAACTGACTGTGCTGGGTCGCAAAGACGACCTGATCAAGACCGGGGGCTACAAAGTGTGGCCAATAACTGTCGAGAATTCTCTGCGCCAGCACGAAGTAGTCGCCGATGTGGTTGTCGCAGGCACACCCGATGATAAGTGGGGGCAAACAGTTACTGCGTGGGTTGTGTTGCGACTCGACACGAAGAGCCTTCGGCTCGAGGATCTAAGCAAGCACGTACGTTTGACTTTGCCAGATTATTGCGCACCCAAGAAGGTTTTCATAGTTGATGAAATACCGCGATCAAGTCTCGGCAAGGCTCTGATGAGTGAACTGGTTCAGTCAACTAATAAATTTAAGACCTTGCATGAGTGAGATAGACCGACACGATCACGAGCATTCTGAGCGATTGCCGAATTCATATTGGCGATTGTTTACATCTTCGACTATTTCAAACTTGGGCGACGGAATGGTTGTCGCCGCGGCTCCCCTGCTAGCGATTTCTCTCACCGACGACTCTCGCCTAATTGCGTCGATCAGTTTTGCGGCGATGCTGCCTTGGTTGATTCTTTCACTTCCGGCTGGCGTTTATCTAGATCGACATGACAGACAGAAAATTATGTTTCGCGCCAACTTAGTTCGCGGACTCATATTTGCCTTGATTGCGCTAGGTGCAGCAACAGGTTCAATAAACATCTACTTATTGATCGTTGCCACTGCACTTGCTGGTGTATGCGAATTGTTTTTTGATATGAGTTCACAGGCAATTCTTCCTGCAATTGTCAAACAAGAGTCTCTAGAAGTTGCCAACAGCAGGCTCTACATCTCGCAAATCATAAGTAACGGTTTTATTGGTCTTCCATTTGGTGCGTGGATTTTTGTCATCGCAATTGGTGCACCATTCGGAATCAACGCCATCGCCTTAATTTTGGCCGCACTTTTGATTCAATCAATCCGAATCAAGTCAGCACCAAAAGTTGAGAGTTCAACCAATTCGTTCGGCACCGACTTAAAACAGGGGCTTACATGGCTTTGGAAGCATGACTTGTTAAGAACTCTGGCGATCATGCTCGGTATTGCCAACATGTGTGGAATGTTTGCTCAGGCTGTTTTTGTCAAGTTCGCACGTGACGAACTCGGGCTTGGAGCCCGCGGCTTTGGTATTTTGCTTGCTGC
>BJFV01000135.1 GCA_014190055.1 Actinomycetes bacterium | reverse complement strand
TTGGCCTGAGTTTCAGCAAGTTCACTAGTTGGCTCACTGTCGCCGACAATTCCGCCTCCCGCAAATAGTCGGGCAGTCATGCGCGTCGAGTCGAGTTCTGCGCAACGAATGGCGACAGCGAATTTTCCGTCTCCAGATTTGTTGACATAGCCAACAGCGCCACCATACCGACCACGATTCATACCCTCGACGCGAGCGATTTGTTCGAGAGCGTCTTGTTTTGGTGCACCGCCAAGCGCTGGCGTGGGCGAGAGAGCATAGGCAAGTTCGAGAACGCTTGGCCTTGGTTCGCTCAATTGTCCAGAAATCTCAGTGCCGAGATGCTGGACATTAGCAACAGCGACGATCGAAGGTTCGGGTTGCCAATCAAGAAACGAACACCAGGGCAAAAGTGTGTCGTGCACCATGTCGATCACGATGCGATGTTCTAATTGATTCTTTGTGCTGGCAATAAGTTCGCTTGCAATCTTCTGATCGATAGTTGGGTTGCCAGTGCGTGGCGCGGTGCCGGCAAGGGGATGACTCGAAACTTTGTTTCCTTCGACCGCAACCAACAATTCAGGCGAAGCGCCGAGAAAACCGTCAAAAAGATAGCGATAACTTGAACCAAAAGATGCCTTCAAGCGTTGCAAGATTGCGCGTACATCAAACGGGAAGTTTGTCATAACAAAAATGTCGCGGGCAATGACAGCCTTGTCAATTTTCTTTTCACGCACTGCTTGGGCAGTCAAGCGAACCGCCTCGAGATAGTGATCAACAGGTACGCCTGGGTTGACCATGAAAGACGCGGCGAAAGGTTGAATCTCGTCAGGTGCATGAAAGTCAAATTCGGCATCATCGATCGTCGTCACCCAAATCTGACCGCCAGTTGTTTTGCCAACCACGACTTTGGGAATCACAAAATCATGTGGACTGCTGCTATCGAATGGAATACAACCAATCGCAATCGGGCCAGCCTCGTCAATGCCACTTCGGTTGTCATCCTCTATCGCAGACAATGTCGTGACGATCTCCTCTCGACCCACTCGTTTTGCAATTCCTTGTCCCGCAACGCCGACGCCATCGCGGACAAACAAATAGCCTTCGTTGCTCGCAAAATCGTTGAGGTCGATTTCTTGATCGGTAATAGCTGAGAGCAGTCGAGTAGTTGAGCGCATTTAGTTTCGTGTAGCCACAAGAAGTTGCGTAAGACCGCCAGAAAGTTGTGTGTGTTTTGCGTCGGCGAATCCTGATTGCTTCAGCATTGCGACTAACTGGTCAGGCTCTGGAAGGTAGGCGACGCTTCGTGGCAGATATCTATACGCGGCTCGGTTCGAAAAAAGACCGCCAATAATCGGCACGATGCGACCGAAATAGATGCTGTTGCCAAATCGAATCAAACGGTTAGTCGGCACGCTCACATCGAGCAGAGCAATTCGACCACCATGTCGCGTGACGCGAGCAAGTTCGATAAAAAACATCTGTAAATTTTCGAGATTGCGCAAAGCGAACCCGCAAGTTATGCCGTCTACGCACATATTGGGTATCGGTAGCTTCAAAATATCAACTTGGGTTCTTGGCGCACCACTGCGATCGGCGCTCAACATGCCAAATGACAAGTCCATCGAGATCGGCTGATATCCGTTTTGCTTGAGTTCGATGCACAAGTCGCCAGTGCCGCTGGCTAAATCGAGAACCCGTGAGCCTTTCGGTAGGTTAAGCGCGGACACTGTCTTTTTGCGCCAGCGTGTATCCAATCTGAAAGTCATTAGCCGATTGACGAAGTCGTATCGAGGAGCAATTGCATCGAACATTTCGCGAACTGCTTCTACTTTTTCAGCACCCTTAGGCAGATCTTCGCGGTCCCATTTGTCGCGCTTGCCAGTTTTTGCTGTCACGCAATTCAGGCTAGGGCAAATCAGTTATGGTCGCCCTAGTAAGGGGATTGTGACACAAGTCTGCCAAACTACTCAAGGGAGAATTTCGCCTTGATTGATTTTTCATTTTCACCTGAAGTCGAATCTGTTCGCTTAAAGGTGCGCGAGTTCATGGATACCGAGGTGCGACCAGAGTGGGATGCGATCGATCAAAAAGACCGCTCGCAAGTCGTTCGCTCAATTGTTAAGTTGCGTGGTCGAGCACGCGACCATTGGAATCTTTGGCTGCCACATATGCCCGCTGAATGGGGTGGCATGGGTCTTGGTCCAACTGCAATGGCTGCAGTATCCGCTGAAGCAGCCAAGGTGAGTATTGGTCCGTTCGTTTTGAATGCGCAAGCTCCTGATGAGGGCAATCAACACACGCTTTTGCATTGGGCAACTGATGAACAAAAAGAAAAATACTTGCGTCCGCTTTGCGAAGGTAAAGCGAGAAGTTGTTTTGCAATGACAGAGCCAGAAGTTGCGGGCAGCGACCCTACTCTGATCAAAACTCAGGCTTATCAAGATGGCGACGAATGGGTTATCAATGGCCACAAGTGGTTCATCTCGGGTGCGCGTGGTGCGCAATTCGCCTTACTTGTTGCACGTACAGAAGACAATCCCGATCTACCACAGGCTGCAAACTCGTGTTTCATCGTCGACATACCGAGCGAGGGTTTCAATATTGTTCGCGATGTCGAAACAATGTCTGGTGGTCACAATCACTGCGAGATTTTGATTCAGGATCTTCGAGTTCCGGCGAAAAATATGTTGGGTGGTCGTGGGCAGGGTCACTTACTTGGTCAGTATCGACTCGGGCCTGCGCGACTCGCGCACTGCATGCGCTGGATTGGCCAAGCAGAAATTGCGCTCGACATGATGGTCGACCGAGCGTTGCAGAGATATTCGCATGGCTCGATACTCGCTGAGAAGCAAGGCATTCAATGGTTGATCGCTGACTCTTCGATGGAGCTTTATCAATGCAAATTGATGGTCTTGCATGCGGCATACAAAATTGAAAACGGACAGAGTTTTACTTCTGAAGTTTCTATGGCAAAGCACTTTGTAGCCAACAGTTTGTGGAGAATTATTGATCGCGCAATTCAGGTTCACGGTGCGCTCGGTTATTCGACTGACACACCGCTAGCGCATATGTTGCAGCAAGCACGATGGAGCCGTTTCGCCGATGGCGCTGATGAAATTCATCAGATGCGCATCGCTCAGCGCACGATCGCTGCGTACAAAGATCATGGTTCAACAAAATCTGCGACAGGAGACTTGCCATTATGACATCCAAACAGCAAACAATCTTCGGCGTTTTTATTCCACAGGGATGGAAAATGGAACTTGTTTCGATTCCAGATCCGGTCGCCAAGTGGAACAAGACTGTAGAAATTGCGCAGTTGGCCGAAAAACTCGGCTTCGATTCAATTTGGGTTTACGACCATTTTCATAATGTTCCGCGACCTGCCCACGAGGCAGTTTTCGAATGCTGGACAACAATGGCGGCGATCAGTCAGCGCACGACAAAAATCAGACTTGGTCAAATGGTCGGTTGCAACTTGTATCGCGAACCAAGCTTGCTCGCAAAAATCACATCGACACTTGACGTCATCTCGGGTGGTCGACTCGATTGGGGTATTGGCGCGGGTTGGTACGAAAACGAATGCCGCGGTTACGGCTACGACTTTCCTGAGCCCAAGGTTCGTATTGCGATGTTGCGCGAATGCGTCGAGATTGTTCGTTCAATGTGGACGCAAGAAGAAACCAATTACAGCGGCAAGTACTACAACTTGGTGCGTGGCAACTGCGATCCAAAACCGTTACAAAAACCCCATCCACCAAT
>BJFV01000134.1 GCA_014190055.1 Actinomycetes bacterium | reverse complement strand
GACAACTTGCGTCACGGTCTTAGCGCAGGGCTCGGCTATTCAGACGACGACCGTGCCGAAAACATTCGCCGAGTTGCCGAAGTCGCATGTCTATTTGCCGATGCTGGCATCGTTGCCATCGTGCCGATCATCTCACCGTTCATCGCATCGCGCGAACACGCCAGAAAAATTCATCAAGACAACGAACTTCGGTTTATAGAAGTGCATGTCGCCACGCCAATTGAAGAGTGCGAGCGCCGTGACACAAAGGGCCTCTACAGTAAAGTGCGCAACGGCGAGATGACTGGTCTAAGTGGTGTTGACAGCGTTTACGAACCGCCAAAGTCACCTGAAGTAACGGTTGGTGCAAAAAACGAAACGCTCGAACAGTCGGTTGCAATGATTATGACTAAGTTGTTAACAAAAGCCGGCAAATGAAGTCAATCGCGCCATCATGGTAAGTGAAAAAGATTTTCCGTTAAAGCCGTATGCGGGCTTTTTGCTCGTTGCACCCAAACTCAAAATTATGTATTGCCCGACAACCAAAGTGGCGTGCAGCAGCATCAAGATGTTGCTCGCAAAAGCGAGCGGTTCATATGACCAGATGCGACTCGACCGCCTCATCAGCCCGCATATGGCCCGCTCACAAACAATTCATGAACTTGGCGTCAGCGGCTTGACAAAACTCATTGACATGAGCGCAAACGAAGTTGACGAGATTTTAAACTCACCCGATTGGTTGCGCGTCTATGCAACTCGAGATCCACTCGCTCGCGCCTATTCGGCTTGGGAGAATCGCATTTTCTCTCGCGCCCCTGGCACACCTCAGCGAGCAATCGAACTCTGTCAAGACGTGATCATCGATGGCAAGGTCAACGTCACCGAAAGTTTTGCCTTGTTCGCCAAAATGCTCACTGAAAAAACTAACGAGTTCATGGACGACCACCATTTCTTGCCCCAGTCGCACATCGTGCACCCTGACAAGTTCAACTACAACATGGTCGCACGCGTCGAGCAACCAGATGAGATGCAGCGACTGGTCGATGAGGTCAATCGTCGTGCTGGCACTTCACTGACACTCGAGCGCCACAATGTTGGCTTTGGCATCAAGCTCGAACAAGTCTGCGACCAACACACAGCCAATCGACTGCAAGCTGTTTATGAAATGGATTATCAGACTTTCGGTTTTGCCACCCGCGCATTTCCTGCATCAATTGACCCGCTGATACTTACCCCAACCGAAACTGCGATGCTGCGAGGTTTTCGCGCCTCAATCGAACGACTTCAATCAATTTCGTTTACAGCCCGCTCACTTACTGGCTTTCGCTTTGGGGTGCGACAGATATACAAGTCAATCGTTCGCAAAATTTCGCGAGGCAAAAAATATAACGACCCGCAAAATCTTTTCTGGTAACCGCAAGTGACCGACAACAAAACTTCGCCAGCAAAGATCGGCATTGTTACCGTTTCTGATCGAGCCTCTGCGGGCGTTTACAAAGATCTTGGTGGCCCAGCGATTCACGACTATTTCACCAAGCACCTTGCGAATGCTTGGCAGCCAGTTGCACGAGTTGTCGCAGACGAAATCGAACTAGTCGCCGCTGCTTTGCGCGAACTCGCCGACGTCGAAAAGTGCTGCCTAATCGTGACGACTGGCGGCACAGGCCCTGCAGTTCGCGATGTCACACCAGAGGCAACCGAGCAAGTTTGCGAAAAGATGATGCCCGGCTTCGGCGAACTGATGCGCGCAACTTCGCTCAAGGTCGTGCCAACCGCAATCTTGTCGCGTCAAACAGCCGGCATTCGAGGCGGTGCGCTGATTATTAACTTGCCGGGCAAGCCATCCTCAATTAGCGAATGTCTTGACGCAGTGATGCCGGCAGTGCCTTATTGCGTTGACCTGATTGACGGCCCGCGTCTCGAGCTCACAAACGGTCTTGTCGCGTTTCGCCCCAAGGGCAAATAGTTCGCTAGATAGTTTTACTGCTCGTCGTACGGTTGGCCAGCAGCCTTCGGCGAACGACTCGCACCAACAAAACCGGCGACAACTACGAGCGTCACTAAATATGGAGCCATCAA
This sequence comes from Actinomycetes bacterium, assembly GCA_014190055.1. Lineage (GTDB taxonomy): Bacteria > Actinomycetota > Acidimicrobiia > Acidimicrobiales > Ilumatobacteraceae > BACL27. The sequence continues at coordinate 1,694 of BJFV01000134.1, read as the reverse complement.
CAAGAACTCACTTGGTATGCCCGTGTCAAAGTTGCCGATCTTCAAACGCACTGCTTCGGCAAGTGCGAACACAATTGCTCCGCTCAGCGCGCCAACTGGGTGCCAACGACCAAAAATTACTGCAGCAAGGGCGATGAATCCGCGACCGCCGGTGATGTTTTGGTCGAAGCGACCGACCGTGCCGATTGGCCACCACGCGCCGCCGATGCCTGCGACCGCACCTGCGATTAGCAAGTTGCGGTATCGCAATTTAATGACGTCAACTCCGAGAGTGCCCGCAGCTTTCGGATACTCGCCTGCGGCTCGAGTGCGCAGACCCCAACGCGTGCGATACATTGCCCACGTCAAAAACGCGACGGCTGCGAATGAGAAGTAGACAAAAATCGTTTGCACAAAAAGAATCTGCCCAATGAACGGAATTTTCGACAACAGCGGTACAGAAATTGGCATAACTGGCACAAGCGAGTTGTAATCAGGGTTTGGCACTAAAACTCGGAAACTCAAAAACGAAGTGATGCCGAGCGCAAAAAAATTGATCGCAAAGCCAACTATTACTTGGTCAACTCGATATTTAATCGAGAACACCGCAAGTATCCACGCCAACACCACGCCCGTAAGCATCGCGATAATGGTGCCGAACCAAAGGTTTGTAAGCGACGCGCCGACTGCGCCAGTGAACGCACCAGCCAGCAACATGCCTTCGATTGCAATATTTATTACACCACTTCGCTCGCACAAAATGCCGCCGAGAGCACCGAGCGTTATTGGCACGCTGCGCGAAACAGTGTCTTGCAACATGCCAACCAGACTGAACGACTCGCCCGAAGTCGCCCAAGACAAAAAACTCATCACGAACATCGCAGTAGCAAGTGCCAAAACGATGTTTGAAATCTTGCCTAACCCACGCCATAACTGCGCCGCACCCAGGCCCACAAAAACGATGCCGAAAATGTAAGCAAATTGTTGTGCGGGCAGCGTCAACGAAAAGCCGGCTTCGGTCAGTCTGAAACCCGCATCACCCGGTCGGCGCGAAAAGATCACCAACGTGATTACAGCTAGACCTAGATATCCGTAACCGACATTGCGGGCGCGCTTTTTTTGTTCGGCTGAAGTCACCAATGCTTCACTCACCCGCCCCACCCCCTAAATGTTTGTCCTTGGCTCGCAACTTGCGACTTGACCCTAAACATTGCTTTGACCAATAACGGCGCAGCAACAAACATCACGATCAACGCGCGTAAAACAATTATCAAGTCAACTGGAACGTCAGTATTTGCCTGCATCGATCGCCCGCCTGCTTGCAACGCGCCGAACAATACTGCCGATACAAGCGTGCCAATCGGCGAAGACTGACCGAGCAGTGCGACAGCGATTGCATCAAAACCAATATTGCCCGCCAAACTCGTCGACGCATAACCATATGTTCCGAGCACTTCAGTTGCCCCCGCCATGCCGGCAAAACCGCCCGCCAACAGCATCGCCACAACCATCAAACTCTTTGATTTCATGCCGGCATATTTCGCTGCTTCGTTATTTAGACCAGTTGCGCGCAATTCGAAACCAAGTGTTGTGCGCTTCAGCAAATACCAAAATGCGTACGCTGCCAAAAGCGCGACGAAGAACCCAGCGTGAGCAACCAGGTCTGAACGACCATCCATAAAACCAAAAAGTCGCGGCAAATGAGCCTCGTCAGC
>BJFV01000133.1 GCA_014190055.1 Actinomycetes bacterium | reverse complement strand
AGCTCTCGTGCGAGTGCGTCCACCGAAGGTGGGCGTCCCGCAGTGTCGACCGACACGCGATTCATTACTTTGAACCTATCGTCGAATTGCAGTTGAGGAGACTCATTTTTCAATGCGATTTGCCGTTCTGAGTAGTCGTACTATCGAGTCGTGACAAGTTCGGGCGCCGATCGTCAAACGTCAACTGAAGACAAGAGTGCACTGCGACCTGCGGCCACTGTGATGTTGATCCGCGATGTGGCGGAAGGTTTCGAAGTGTTTATGTTGCAGCGCACACATAGCGCAGCATTTGCCGGCGGAATGTATGTGTTTCCTGGTGGCAAAGTCGACGCAACAGACGGCGCCGAAGCACTTGAGCCTTACTGCGATGGACTCAACGACTTTGAAGCGAGCGCAATTTTGCAGATTCCAAATGGTGGGCTCGCCTATTGGGTGGCAGCGATTCGCGAGTGCTTTGAGGAAGCCGGGGTTTTGCTCGCGCGAGATACGAAAACTGATCGAACTGTCGCCTTTGACGACACCGCAACACAAGAACGATTTGCCAAGGCTCGCAGCGCCGTGCACGACTCGTCAATGAACATCATCGAACTTTGTCAACACGAAGAATTGCGGCTTGTCACGGGTTCAATTCATTACGTAAGTCACTGGATTACGCCAGTTGGTGAGGCTCGACGCTTCGACACTCGCTTTTTTGTTGCGGCTGCTCCTGAATCACAAGAGCCGTTGCACGATTCGCATGAAACAATTGCGAGTTTGTGGGTCAAACCACAAGATGCGCTCGACAAACTCGAGCGCGGTGAGTTGGCAATGTTTCCACCAACTTCTGAGAACTTAAAATTCTTGGCTAACTACAGCACGACAGCAGAAGTTTTGAACGCAGCGAAGAAAGTTTCAAACCCTGTTGCGATTTTGCCTCGGTTGCGCACCAACAGCGACGGCAAAGTCATCGGCGTAATTATGCCGGGCGAACCCGACTATTAATTTTTCGCGTAATTTTTCGCGTAATTTTTCGCGCAACTATTTTTTTGCTGGTTTTTCGCCGAGGGCGAGGGCGACACTTTCGAGCATGCGGGCAGAGCAACCAGCCATTTCGTTAACGGGCACCGTCTGCGAAATAATTTTCTTGGCGATGTCACGAAATACTTCGGCTGCTAAACCGACACCAGCGATCGCAACTGGCTCGCCATTGTCGCTGCCACGGCTTACATCGCTTTCAATCGGAATTTGACCGAGTAGCTCAGAGCCAATTTCGGTCGCAAGGTTTTGTCCACCGCCAGAACCGAACAACGGATAATTAGTGCCGTGCTCACATGTGAACGTGCTCATGTTTTCGATCACACCAGCGATGCGCAAGAAACTGCGACGCGCCATGTCGGCGGCACGTATTGCAACTTTTTGTGCTGATACTGCAGGTGTGGTGACGATTATCAAATCAGTGCGTGGCAACATTCGCGCCAAACCCATCTGCACATCGCCAGTGCCTGGTGGCATGTCAATCAGCAAGTAATCAAGTTCGCCCCAGTGGACATCTTTCAAAAATTGTTCAACGGCTTTGGTGAGCATCAGGCCACGCCACATCAACGCTGTGCTTTCGTCTTCAACGAGCATGCCTGTGCTGACGACTTTTAATAATCCTTTGCCGATGACCCGCTCGTTTGGAATCATTCTTGGCTTGTCGCTGCCATCGACGAGCTTGGCTTCAAGGCGATCTGACATATTCAACATTCGCGGCACCGAAAAGCCCCAGATATCGGCGTCGAGTACACCAACTGTGAGGCCCTGGTTGGCGAGAGCTGCTGCAAGATTTACAGTTACCGAACTTTTGCCAACGCCACCTTTGCCACTGGCGATTGCCAAGATGCGAGTATTCATTGGCACTTGGGTTGCTGCGGCGTTTTCTTTGGCGTTCCATCGGGCGCGGGTCATAACTGCCGATCGCTCATCGGCATCCATTTCGCCCCATTCGATTTTTACTTTTGTTACGCCAGGGTGCGTAGTAACGCGTGACTCGACATCATTTTTGATTTGCACACGCAACGGACAGCCCTTGATTGTGAGCTTGACACCAATAGTGACGAGTCCGTCGTCGGTCACGGTGACACCTGTCGCCATACCAAGGTCGACAATGTTGTCACCGAGCTCGGGGTCGATAACGGCGCGAAGCAAATTGGTGACTTCAGCAGGCGTTGGGGGCTGCACTCGGCGGCCAGTCATATATATAAAACTACCTGACACGACTGAGTATTAGGTCAGACGGTAGTCTTATCTTAAGTTTCACTACGACAAACGGAGACCATTAAATGATCACCCTCACAGACAAAGCAGCAGTCAAAGTTAAGCAACTTCTCGAGTCGGAGAACGCAACTGATCTTGCGTTGCGTGTTGCAGTTCGACCTGGCGGATGCTCGGGTTACTCGTATGAGATGTTCTTTGACGGCGAATTTGCCGCCGACGACGTTGTCAAAACTTTCGGTGAAGTAAAAGTTGTTGTAGACCCAGCCTCGTTGCAACTGCTCGAGGGTGCAAACCTTGATTACAACGACGGCCTGCAAGATGCTGGCTTCAAGATCACCAACCCAAATGCTTCACGCAGTTGCGGTTGTGGTCAAAGCTTTAGCTGACGCAAGCTAACGCGAGCTAATTTAACTAGTTGTAACGCCAGCGCGTGACAGCGCTTCGGTTATTTCTTCGGCGTCGAAAACGGCGTCAAGTCGATCGATAATTTTTGAGTTTGCGTCAGTGATAAATAGCGCCGGCTCAAAAGTCATCGCAAATGCCTTAACGGCAGGCGCAACGACAGTTGATGCATTGTCGGAATAAACCTCGGCATGCACGAACGTCGCGCGATCACCGACAATCTTTGCCACATTGATTAATTGTTTTAGTGCAGGCGCACACGTGCCCGTCGAACAATGCGCGGGCGTACCAATTAAATATGCCACTGGCTTTTTGAGTTGCATCGCTTCGGTGAGCGTGAGTTTGTGGAAAGCACACGGCTCAGGATTTTGCGTGCAAATCGGGTCAACGCCTCGTGCGTTATCAAAAGTTGGTGTGTCAAAACTTGGCAATGTGTCGCCTATTTTCGGCACGAGCACTTGGTCACGTTCAAGCACGCTGAATGCTGCACCGTCTTGTGAGCCACCTTCAACAACCAACATGTAGTTGCCTGGTTTTTCAATAGTTGCCCGAAATGGATAATAAGGAATCAAGATTTCGGCACCATGAAGTGTGACGTTGATGTTTTCGGTGATGACAGTGTCGTTAGAAAGATCAATTATTTTCGCCGTGAGTGTTTCGGGGAATTTGAAATCGCTAGATGTAGTTATTGTGCCCGACTTCTGAGCCAACGAAATCGGAAGTCGCACTTCGCCCGGCACCAAAATCTGCGGAAATCTCTGCACGAGTTGAACACCATCTGGCAATGCCTGGCTAGTCGGCGAATTTGATGAACTACAAGCGAGAAGTGATGTCAGCGCGGAGCCGAAACCGAGCGCGGAAACTGATCCATAAATAAACCTGCGACGGCTAATTTGCAACACCGAGTTATCTTATTGCCTTGCTAATCATCTACGATTGCAGCATGGCAAAAACAACAGCGCCCATCGGGCCATACACACCAGTTGTTCGCGCAGGCGACTGGATAATTGTTTCAGGACAACTTGGACTCAAAGATGGAGCAATCGTCAGCGGCGGAGTTCGCGCACAAACTGCGCAAGCAATTGAAAATTTGAAAGGTCAACTGAAATCAGTTGGCGCA
>BJFV01000132.1 GCA_014190055.1 Actinomycetes bacterium | reverse complement strand
ACAACAATTGCCAAGACATCACCGGCGTACGAAGTAAAACCACCGACAGGAATCATTACGGGCCAGTCTTTGTAGATGATGCCCATCATCAATTCACCCGGAATATCTTGTGCAGTGAATACTGCATGTACGCCAGGTCGTAACAATGCTTTAGATGTGTCAATACTCAAGACTTCGGCGCGTGCATGCTTGGTAAAAACAAGAGATGCATGCAACATCCCAGGCACTCGCATGTCGTCGATGTAGCCACGATCGCCAAGCGCCAGTTCGTTTGCTTCGTATTTTGTTACTCGGACACCTAAACCACCGGTGGAAACGACTTCTGGTGAGAGATTTTTTGCAACTGCATCGATTGCATCAAGTATTTTGACATAACCAGTGCAGCGACAAAGGTGGGCGCCGAGGTGGCGAGCCATATCTTCGCGTTTGAGTGAAGCACCTTTTTTATCTATTTGAGCTTTCGCGCGAACAACAATGCCCGGTATACAAAAACCGCACTGTAAACCACCGCATGCTGCAAAGGCATTGGCGAAAGCGTTGCGCTCGATTTCACTGACACCCTCGAGTGTTGTGATCTCTGTATTGGCAACTTTGTCTAGCGACTGTTGGCAACTGACGATTGCTTTTCCGTCGACAAGTACGGTGCAGCAGCCGCACTGTCCGCTTGGCGAACAGCCGTCTTTTGGTGAGGTGATGTTGAGTTCTTCGCGCAGTGCGGCAAGAAGATGTGGATGATCTCGGCGTACTGTGACGGGGGTTCCGTTGACAACAAAGCCGACTCGGTCAGACGTGTCAATCTGAAGGGCCGTGTCTGGCGCGTCATTTGCCTCGATGGTCACATATTTACCATACCCGTATTGGGTATCAGGTTTACAGATTGTAAAAACAGTTGCTATTCAATGACTACACCGCGCTGATTGGTGATTCGGCCGTACACCTCGGGGCGACGATATCTATTGAAGTCGAACAGGGTGTTCTTGTAGTTGTTGCACCAATCTAAATCACACACGGCGGTAATAACTTCGTCGCCATTGGTGGCGGTTTTTGCCAGGATTTCGCCCGAAGGGGCAATGATGCTCGAGTCAGCCAGACTGTCGACGCCTTCTTCAATTCCGCCTTTTGCGACACCGACAACAAATGTGCCGTTCTGATAGGCGCCACTTTGCATCACCAGTGCGTTATGAAAACCTTGCAGGGCATCTTGCGAGGGATCGGGTACATAGTGCAGTGGCGTGTTGTAGCCGCAAAGAATCATTTCAACACCCTGAAGTCCCATCACGCGATAAGACTCAGGCCATCTTCGGTCGTTGCAAATCATCATGCCGATTCGTCCGTTAAATGCGGGCCAGACACCGAAACCCTCGTTGCTCGGAGTGAAGTAATAACGTTCAGCGTGTTGAAACGGACGATCTGGCTCGTGATGCTCATGACCAGGAATATGAACTTTTCGATATTTCGCCACAACACGACCATCGCGTTCAATAAGAATTTGCGTATTGAATCGCTCACCGGCTTTTGTTAATTCTGCATAACCAAGACAAAAACCAATACCTAAGTTCTTTGCTTCATCAAATAACGGTTGCGTCACAGCAGATGGCATTTCAGTTTCATACCAGTGATTCGCTTCGGCGATGTCGTCGACAAACCATCGCGGAAAGAAAGTCGTTAACGCCAATTCGGGAAATACAACTAGTTCGGCTTTTTTGCTGTGGGCTTCACGGAGCAAATTGACTAGTCGAGAAACAACCGACTTACGATCGTCAGTTTTCTGTATTGGGCCAAGTTGTGCTGCGGCGACATTGAGATTGCGCATGATTATTAGTTGGTGCTCTTGTCGAGTGTTGTAAGCGCGAGCATCGTATGTAAAAGAATATTCGCACCTGCTTCTAGGTCGATCGATTCGGTAAATTCTGCTGGATTGTGGCTGATGCCTTTGACACTTGGAACAAATATCATGCCGGAAGGGCAGACTCGTGCGAGCATCTGGGCATCGTGACCGGCCCCAGATGGCATTCGCTGAACTGAGTTGCCTTGTTGCTTGGCGATCGACTCGACAGTGTCAATGACTTGATCATCGAAAATTACTGGCTCAAATCGAGCCAGTTTTCGAGTTGTGATGGTGACGCCCTCTTGTGCCGCAATCTCGGTTAGAAAATTTGCAATTCGCAGTTCGGCTTGTTGAAGTCGTGATTCGTCAGTGTTGCGAACATCAAGTGTGAGGGTCGCCTTGGCTGGCACAACGTTTGTGAGGTTCGGATGCAAATCGATTTTTCCGACTGTGCAAACCTGATCGCCGCCAAATTCTGCAGCCAATTTACGGAGAAACACCGTTATCTCCGCGGCGACATATGCAGGGTCATGACGCAACGACATCGGGGTGGTACCCGCGTGGTTTGATTGCCCAATCACTGTCACTTCTTGCCACGAAATACCTTGCACGCTCGTTACTGCGCCGATTCGCACTCCATTGGCTTCGAGCATTGGACCTTGTTCAATATGCAGTTCAACGAATGCGTGGGGTACGACACCAGGACATGGCGCCGGACCTGAATATCCAATTCGCAAAAGTTCTTCACCTAAACGCGCACCATCAATAGCGACAACATTTAGCGCTTGTTCAACGGGCATTCCGCCGACGTAAACCAGCGAGCCCAACATGTCGGGAGCAAATCGTGCACCCTCTTCATCAGTGAAAATGCCAACAGCCAAGGGGCGAGGTGGCGAAATATTTGCGTTCTGACAACTTTCAATTACTTCAAGCGCTGCGAGTACTCCGTAGCAACCATCAAAACGACCACCAGTTCGCACGGTGTCAATGTGAGAGCCAGACATGACCGGCGCTCCTTTGCCGACATTCCAGACTCCAATAATGTTTCCGACAACATCTATCGTCACTTCTAAGCCCAGACTGCGCATCCACGAAACGACGAGATCACGGCCGTTTTTGTCTTCATCAGTCAGGGCAAGTCGACAGTTTCCGCCGCCTTCTATGGGTGAAATCTCTGCAAGGGCATTGATTCGATCTTCAAGACGACGCCAATTTATTTTGAGACCTAGATGATTGTTGCGGAAGTCTCCAAGAGGCACTTAACGATATTAGACCTGAATTTGCCACAATGGAGTAGTGACAAATAAGAATTTCCTCGATCGCGCGAGACTTGCGGCATGCATTGCTGACGAGGAGGCAAAGTTTGTCTCACTTCACCCGAAGTCCAAAGACGCGGCTTTGCTTGCTGGCAGTTCATTGATCGGCGGTGTGCCGATGCCGTGGATGAAACGATGGCCGGGGGCCTTTCCGATTTCTGTGACTGAAGCAAGGGGAGCGAAATTTTTAGACCTAGATGGAAATGAATATATCGACTTTTGTTTAGGCGACACGGGTTCAATGACAGGACATGCTGTCGACGAAATTAATAGTGCAATCACAGCGCAACTAAATCGCGGCTCGACTGTGATGTTGCCGAGCGTTGATTCGACATGGGTCGGCCAAGAGTTGTCTAGGCGCTTCGGATTGCCGAAGTGGCAGTTTTCAATCAGCGCAACTGACGCAAATCGTTTCGTGTTGAGACTCTCGCGACATTTGACGAAGCGACCAAAAGTTTTGGTTCACGATTGGTGTTATCACGGCACAGTTGATGAAACACTGGTTGTTGCTGATGCCAATGGCGAGACGGTTTCTCGCTACGGTGCGATAGGACCGCAAGTTCATCCTTCACTAACAACACGCGTTGTGCCCTATAACGATCTTGAAGCACTAGAAAAGCAACTTAGTTT
>BJFV01000131.1 GCA_014190055.1 Actinomycetes bacterium | reverse complement strand
AACTAGCAACACTAAACCCAACGGCGTTTTTAAATTCTTGAGTCTTCGCACGCCGATAATCGACAAGGCAACCAAGCCGATCAATACTGGCCATAGGCCCGTCAAAACTCCGGCCCGAGTTGGTTGTTGATAGTCCTGCCAACTTTCACTTGGCGGCCAAAACACTGACCGGGAAATTACATAAAGCACCGGCAATGCCGTAATCACTAAAACTTGAAAATGAATGCGGTTCAATCTTTTTAGGTCCGTCAACTTTACGCGATTGAGCCAACCAAAATGCAAAAACGGCAAAAGCACAAAAAACAAAAAGCTATGAGTCTTGAAACTCAGAAACAAAATCACACACGCCAAAACAAAACTCTTTATCGACTTGTAACGAACCAGAACAATCCAACCTAGGTAAAACAAAAAATACGACGTCGTATAGTCAAAAATTGAAACAGCCACACGCGCCTGCATTACCGGTAGTAGCAAAAACAATAATGTAACTGCTTTGACATGGACTGCGGCTAACGCAGTTCCACGCTGCAAAATTTCAAAAAGAATCAGTGAAATCCCAAAAAATATCAGAAATGTTGAAAAAGTGACGGCCCATGTGCCGAGGTTGAGCAACAAATACTCAAAAAAACCAGCCCATGGAGCGCGGCCCATTTTCGTTACTGTTTTGAAAGCGTCACCCAATGGTTTATTGAAATAACCTTCCCAGTCGTCCCAGTAGAGGGTGTTGGGGCGAAGGAGAGACCAGCCCCAAGACAAGGTGTAAAGAACGATCGCACTCACCCACGGAAAGCCGGCCAACATCCGCTCGGGCTTTGCCACATTTGAAGCGGCATGTTCAGGCTCGACTGCAGAGATTGGCGCCGATGACATCAAACAAAGATTACTCGCCATTTACAGTGCGCCGATGTCGCGCACTAGTTTTACAGCATGACAATTAACGGTTATGAGTTTGATCGGTTCTTGCGATACGACGAAATGGTTGCGTGGCTAAATGCGATAGCAACGAAGTACCCAAAAATTGTGAGCGTCGAGTCGTATGGCAAGTCGCACAAAGGCCGCGACTTAATGCTTGCGACAATCACCGACACAACAACTGGCGCGCACCACACAAAACCCGCCCACTGGATTGACGCGAACATTCACGCCACCGAAGTCACGGGTGGCGCAGCAGCGCTGTACATAATCCAAGATCTGGTCGAAAAATTTAACGCACGCGATGAAACAGTTGTCGAAGCATTGCGCACCAGAACTTTTTATATTGCCCCACGTGTCAACCCCGACGGCGTTGAAGATGCACTTGCAGACAGACCACTCTTTCACCGCTCGAGTGTGCGGCCTTGGCCGTGGCGCGATGGTCACTTGTGGCCAGGTCTTCATCCACAAGACATCGACGGCGACGGACGAATCTTGACGATGCGCATCGCCGACCCCGATGGCGGATGGATTGAACACAAACAAGACGCCCGCGTCATGGTGCCCGTCGGCCCACTCGGCGCACCACGCGGCACTACTCGTTACAGACTGATTCAAGAAGGCCTGATCGAAAACTATGACGGCTTCACGGTTGATCAACCGCGCGACCCCGCTGGTCTTGACCTCAACAGAAACTTTCCTGCAGGTTGGGGTGTCAGTGTTCTCGGCTCGGGAGATCACCCTCTTTCAGAACCAGAAACCGATTCGCTCGTGCGCGCGGTCAAAGCGCGACCAAATGTTTGCGGCTACAACGCGTTTCACACAGCCGGTGGCTTCATGTTGCGCCCGAGCAGCAGCAAACCCGATTCGCAATTGCCGCCGGTTGACTTGTTCATCTTCAATGAATTCGGCAAGCACTCGACACCATTAACTAAATATCCAGTGCACTCGGTGTTCGAAGACCTCACATGGGATAAATCTTCGGTGATGGGTGGTGCCGGCGATGACTGGGCCTATGACCATCTCGGCGTTTATTCATGGACAACTGAATTTTGGGATGCTGTCTATCACGCCACCGGCGAACATTCATCAACCGACATTTGGTATGTCGGACCAACCGTCGAACAAGATCTCGCTGTCTGTCGATGGTCAGACACTCACGCGCCAGATAGTTACGTGAAGTGGTACAAGTTTGATCACCCACAACTCGGCAAAGTTGAACTTGGTGGTGCTGATGCATTTCGTATTTGGACAAACGCACCGTCATCAAAGTTGCGCGCCGAGATCGCGGCCCACGCCGAAGTCGCGGTTTATCAAGCGATGGCGTCACCACGGCTTGAAATCAAACACACAAAAGCTGAGTCGCTCGGTAACGACACCTGGCGAGTTGAACTCGGTGTTGCCAATACAGGTTGGCTAGGCACCGAAGTAACAAAACTCGCCCACGACCACAAAATCGTGTTGCCTATTACGGTTGAAATCTCAGGGGCACAGACCGTTGGCTGTGCAGCCAAAGAAAAAGTTGGACAGTTAGCAGGGCGTTCAATGTTTTTGTTGAACGGTGGCGCGATGTCAGACGGCACACCCGATCGACTAATGCATGCATGGGTTGTGCGGGCAAGTCGTGGCTCTGAAGTTGCCTTGACAGTGCGACATCCTCGGTGCGGAGAAGTCGCAACAACACTCAAACTAAATTAGTTTGCTGGCGCCTCGATTGGTGCCTGATATTTTTTGTGCGATTTCACTGCGCGAACCCAAATGTAAAACGCGCCGAGCGTGCCAATGACGTTTGGTAGCGAAACAAACCAGTCGTCAATCATTGCGCCATAAATCAGCCACGTCAAACAACAAAAAGACAACAACCCATACATCGCCGCCGACACGCCGTACAGATGTTCTGTGCGGTACACGCGAACAACTTGCGGAATAATCGCTGGTGCGCCTATTGCAACAGTGCACCAACCCATCAGAGTGATCGAATAGTTAGCAATCAAAGACCCAATTACAAAAACTATTACGAGAGTGAAAACAGGAATTGACCAAGAAACTTTCTTGTGTTTGACGCAAACATACAAAATTGAAGAGAGCGCGACGACTAATAGTCCGTTAGAAAGAGCGACTTGGCCTTCTGGTTTGTTTATCCCATAAATAGTCCACATCAGCGAGCCACTGCAACCCTGTAGAAACGAATATGGTGATATACCTTCGGTTGAATTTTTCGCGAAAACTCGAACAACTTGAGGCCAAACAAACGCAATTGATGTGCCGGTTGCAAAAAAGCCGACAATCGTGGTTAATGACACTTTTTCACATTAGTTCAGCAAATCTGCGACAAATCGTCTATTGGTAGCGTTCATGACGTGATCACGACTTACGGCTTTTCGATTGCGACGCCAAACAAAGATTTGCGACAAGCCGCAATTGAAGCAATATTTCGTTGGCTTGACGATGTTCATCCACATGAGAAACGTACAAACTCAACCCCGGTAAACATTCGCCACAGCCCTAACGACCCAATTTTTCGTGTCGATGTTCTCGAACAAGATCCACGCCAGGCAGCGGCGCGTGGCACGACGGCGACTCTGATCGTCTCGAAGAGCGAACTCTATTTTGATTTACGTCGTACACTGCGACCGACAAAAGCAGCACTTTTGCCGCGAAGAACAATTGACCGTCCAGAGTTGCGCCTAAGCCAACTCGTTATCGAAATCGTAGATCTATTCAAAACTCGTGATGCAGGGCAAGTAGTTAGTCCAAAAGTCATCATCGCCAACGATCAACTGACTGGCCAATCTCTTGCCGCTTTTGCCGAAGCACCTGGTCGAAGGTTGCCAATTGTTATCGAAACAATCGTTGGCAAACCACGTGCTATT
>BJFV01000130.1:1938-3841 GCA_014190055.1 Actinomycetes bacterium | reverse complement strand
TATTTAATGGATGGCATCGACGCTGTTAAAGGTGACGAGATCACAATCGAATCAACCGATCCGGTTAAACCAGCGGTGTTGCGCGGTGTCGGCGACAAAAATTATTTGTATCTCGTGATGCCGCAACGATTAACAAGTTAGTTCGGCGTTGCTTTTTACTAACAGCAGCATCAACTAACTCGACGTGATACTGCAACAAATTCAACTTAGCGACTTTCGCAACTACACGAACGCGCAAATTGATTTTGACTCAGGAGTCAGCGCGATTATCGGCTCAAACGGTCAAGGTAAAACTAATTTGACCGAAGCGTTGGCTTATCTGTCAACGATGAAAAGTTTTCGCGGTGTACCGACCGAAGCGATGATTCGACTTGGCACAACCACTGCGTTTATTCGCGCGCGGGTGTTGCATGATGATGGCCGTGAGATTTTGATCGAGGCAAGACTGACAACTCAGGGCCGCAATCAGGTGTTGGTAAATGGCACAAAACTGCCTAAAACACGCGATTTGTTAGGCATGGTGCGAACCACGGTCTTTTCACCCGACGATCTCGAACTGGTTAAAGGCGGGCCACATCTGCGGCGCGACTTTTTAGATGACTCACTCGTTGCTTTGGCAAATAAAAACGACGCCTTGCGTCTTGAAGTAGATCGAATCGTGCGACAACGCAACGCCGTGTTAAAACAATCTGGTGGTCGACTAAATGGTGCTGTCGCATCGATGCTTGATTTATGGGATGAAAAACTTTCTAGTACCGGCACTCAACTTGGTGATGCAAGAAACGAATTGGTAACCAAACTCACGCCGTTTATTGTTCACGCATATGAAGAACTCGCTCAACGACCAAGCAACATCGTGATTGACTATTCGCCCGAATGGTTAAAAATTGGTTTGGCGAAATGTCTTGCTGAGTCGCGAAGTGAAGATTTACGACGAATCGTGACAACAGTTGGTCCACACCGTGATGATTTTGAAATTTCAATCAACAATTTGCCGGCACGCACTCATGCTTCGCAAGGAGAGCAGCGAACTATGGCTCTGGCATTGCGCCTCGCTATTCACCGCTTCATTAGCCAAAGTGTTGGTGAGATTCCGATTTTGATTTTGGACGATGTCCTTTCAGAACTTGACCCAGACAGGGCGCGGGCTCTAATTAATCACTTTCCGGTTGGCCAGGTTTTGATCACTACAGCCTCCGATTTACCCGTTGATGCACACATCACCAAGAGGGTTTTGATTAAAGCCGGCACGGTAATCTCAACACCCCAACTTGGCGACAAAAATTAGACCGATGGCATAGATACCCATGATTGACGAAAGCAACTCTGAAGAATTTGACTCAGATTCGACATCGAGAACCGAGTCGAAACTTAGCGACGAGTTAAATCGACTGCTGCATAGTCTCGGGTCGCCGAATATCGACACAGTGTCGGGGGTTTTCGGGTTGTGGCAAGAACTTGTCGGCGAGCAGGTTGCCACTCATGTCACACCAATCAAACTTGATCGTGGGCGACTGTTGATCGAAGTGGACGACCCGGCTTGGTCAACTCATATGAAGTTTCTCGAACGAGATATTTGCACAAGCCTTAGTCATCACACCGGCACCACAATTAGCGGGATAGATATCCGCGTAAAATCAGGTCGCGCGAACAGTTAGAGAGTAGAATAATTTTGCTTAAATACGAGCGAAAACCAGTATCAAAGTCAACCAAAAGGTGCCCTAAAAATGGCTGTAACTAAAGCGAAACCAGCGTCTGGAAAGAGCGGTTCGGCCACTTATGCAGCCAAAGATATTCAGGTTCTCGAGGGTCTTGATCCGGTTCGTAAACGACCGGGTATGTATATCGGTTCGACTGGTTTAAACGGCTTACATCACCTCATCTGGGAAGTTGTCGATAACTC
>BJFV01000130.1:0-1298 GCA_014190055.1 Actinomycetes bacterium | reverse complement strand
CTCGAAATCGCTCTGCAATGGAATACCGGCTATTACGAAGGCATTTATGGCTACGCCAACGGCATTTCGACGATTGAAGGCGGCATGCATGTTGAGGGCTTCAAAACGGCCCTTACGTCAGTAGTTAACAAATACGCACGCTCGTCAGGCGGCCTCAAAGAAAAAGACGAAAACCTTCTTGGTGAAGACATTCGCGAAGGCTTGACTGCGATCGTCACGGTAAAACTGCGCGACCCACAATTTGAAGGTCAGACGAAGGCGAAACTCGGCAACGTTTCAATTAGGTCGTTCGTTCAAAAAGAAACAAATACGAAACTCGAAGAGTGGATGCTCGAGAACCCAACCGAGGCAAATCGAATTGTTAAAAAAGCTGTCGCTGCTGCTCAAGCACGAATTGCTGCAAAAAATGCACGCAATGCAGTGCGACGCAAGACCGCACTTAGTGGTGCTGGTATGCCCGACAAACTTAAAGATTGTCAAAGCGGCAATCCAGCCGAGAGCGAATTGTTTATTGTCGAAGGTGACTCGGCTGGTGGCACTGCGGTTGATGCGCGAGACCCGCGCACTCAGGCGATTTTGCCCATCCGCGGGAAAATTTTAAATGTTGAACGCGCTCGTCTCGACAAGATGTTAAAAAACACCGAAGTTCAAGCATTGATCACAGCAATTGGTGGCGGTGTCGGTAACGACGAATTTTCAGCCGAAAAGGCTCGCTATCACAAGGTGATTATCTTGGCTGATGCCGATGTCGACGGCAGTCACATTCGTACTTTGCTGTTGACATTCTTTTATCGACAAATGCGTCCGATGGTTGAAAGCGGCTTTATCTATATTGCTCAACCACCTTTGTTTTCAACTGAGGTTGGCAAAGAAAAGACATATCTAAAAGACGAGTCTGCAAAAGAGAAATTCTTGGCAGCCAACCCGAACCATAAAAAAGAGTTTCAACGCCTCAAGGGTTTGGGTGAAATGGACTGGCAAGAACTTCGCAGCACCACAATGGACTCAGCAACCAGAACTCTGTTGCAGGTCAATGTTGAAGAAGCCGCCGAAGCCGAAAACATTATGAGTGTGTTGATGGGCGACGATGTCGAAAGCCGTAAAGCCTTTATCCAAAAAAATGCACGCGATGTGCGCAACCTCGACTTCTAAAGATTCAGCGATTAGGACACCACGACTATGGCGGCAAAAAAACCAGCAAAGAAGTTAAGTAAAAAGACAACGCCTAAAGCGTCGTCGGCGAAAAATACTGGTGCTGCGCAATTGCCACTCGCGCCCAACGAAGGTGTTCAGCCAGT
>BJFV01000129.1 GCA_014190055.1 Actinomycetes bacterium | reverse complement strand
GTTGGACAAAGGGTGCCGACGGATACTGGATTGACCCAAGTGGCAATGTTCCAGACGTTCGTTGGATCATCAACACGGGCAACACACGCCGTGAAAGTACACAGGCTTATTTGATTCCGTTGCTCAACGCAGCAGGTTTCAAAGTGCGCGCAGACAACTGCGACGCGGCTTGTTACTTCCAGCAACGTCTCCCGGCATTGGATTACGACATGGCGATGTACATCAGTACAGCACCACCAGATCCTGCCTATGTAACAGCGAGCTTTGCTTGTGACCTCATCCCAACTGAAGCCAATGGCAACATTGGTCAAAACAGCCAGGGTTGGTGCAACACAGAGGCTTCAGATTTGCTCTATGCAGCAGATGTTGATGCTGATGCGGTAACTCGTGCAGACAAGGTAAAGCAAGTTCTTGCGCTCATGGCGAAAGATCATGTGATGTTGCCTTTGATGCAGTTCCCGAAGTCAGGCTTCGCACGTACGGACAAGGTTGGCGGTCCATGGAACGCTGAACTTAATAACTACGCTGCGTTCAACAACATTCATCTCTGGCAGGACGTCGACGGCGATGGACAAATTGTCATGGCCGCAGAGCAATGGCCAGAGTGTCTCAACCCAATCACTGAGTGTGCAAACTCTTCGTGGATGGTTTGGACAACTGCATTCCAGGTATTGCCAGGTGCCTACGCAACTACCAACGATGGTAAGTACGTAGTTACAAACCTGCTTGCTGGTGAGGCAAAGGTTGAAATCAAGAGCTAATTGCTCTTAATTAATAAGTATTAACAGATAGGTGCGTCGACTCGGATTCATCCGGGTCGGCGCACCTTTCGTGTAGTTTCTTTGAATTTTGGGGTGTTGTGATTTTTATTGCGGGCGCCGATCGGTAAGGCTGTAGGCGATGCTTCGTTACATTCTTCGGCGATTGGCTTGGTCAGTCCCGACATTGCTGATAGTCACGTTTCTTGTTTATCTGGCATTGAGAATTGGAACTGATCCTGTAGCCAGTTACAAGCGGGTTAATCCGCGCGCTACACGTGCGAAGGTTGCTGAATACATCGACGTCAACGGTTTGGACCCGAACTTTGTTCAGGGTTATTTCAAATGGCTACGAAACTTCATAACCGGGGAATGGCCACGAAGTATTAAAGGTCGTCGGGAAGTTTGGCCGGCACTCAAAGACGCGATGGCCAATACGTTGCGCCTCGGTACAGCGGCGACTGTTGTCGGCATTTTCTTTGGTTTGATTGCTGGCGTGATGGCGGCATTGCGCCCGGGTGGTAAGCGCGATGTTTTCATCAACACCAGTGCCTTTGTCGGCATCTCGGTTCCGCCATTCATTAGTGCGATTATGTTTCAGCTTTTGTTTGCGGTTTATTGGCAACGATGGTTTGGGGAAAGTTTGTTTCCGACGTCGGGTGTCTACCCAGCCGGTCACACCGGTTTTGATCTTTTCTTGATGTTGAAGTTCATGGCACTTCCAACTTTGGTTGTAGCCATACAAATCATTGCAACATACAGCCGCTATATGCGCTCATCTTTGCTTGATGTTTTGAATTCTGACTACATGCGTACTGCGCGCTCGAAAGGCATTAGCGAACGCAGAGTTTTGATTAAGCACGGCATGCGAAATGCCTTGATTCCGGTTGTGACAATTGCGGCGCTAGATGTTGGTTCGATTGTTGGCGGTCTCATTATCACGGAAAATATTTTCTCGTATCCGGGCATGGGTCTCTATTTCTTGAAGTCATTTGGTGAAGGTGATTTTCCGCTTTTGATGCCGTGGATGGTTGTAATCGTGGCTTCTGTTCTCTTTTTCAATTTGATTGCAGATATTTCTTATGCCTGGCTAGATCCGAGAATTCGTCTTGAGTAAGCAAAGCCCCAATATTCTTTCGCCTCGTCAGATGGCCTTTCGGCGGTTCGTTTCTCATCGTGCGGCAGTAGTGAGTTGCGCAATCATTTCATTGTTGACACTTTTTGTAATTTTGGCACCATTCACAGCGCGCTACGGAGTCAATCAATCTGTGCAGGGTCCGCCGAACTCGTTTTTGAACCCTCGCGCTAATGCATGGTTGGGCACAGATGACATTGGTCGAGATCTTTACAGTCGATTGATTTACGGCGTTCGAGTTTCACTTTTGATCGGATTAGCAAGTGCCATTATTTCGGTGACGCTTGGTGCTCTCGTTGGTGCGGTTGCCGGCTTTCGAGGTGGCAAATTCGATGACATCATGATGCGAGTAACTGACCTGTTTTTGGCTTTTCCGTTCTTGGTGACTCTTCTAGTTGTGCGAAATGTTCTTGGTGCATTGCCATGGTTGCGACCAATTACTGGCGACATGAGTTCGGTTCGATTCATTATTGTCTTGTTCGGTTTATTTGGTTGGATGGGCGTTGCGCGCATTGTTCGCGGTCAAGTTTTGTCGCTTAAAGAAAGAGAATTCGTTGAGGCGGCACGCGCAGTAGGTGCGTCTCGTCGCTACATAATTGCTCGTCACCTTTTGCCGAACTCGGTCGGACCGATCATGGTTGCTCTTACATTTTCTGTAGTAGGTGCAATCATTGGCGAGTCGACTCTTGCTTTCTTTGGCTACGGGCCACAAGCGGGCGATGGTGCGACATCTCTCGGTATTTTGGTCGGAGCCGCAAAGGGTGCAGTGCAAACTGGCTATTGGTGGCTGGCAGTGTTTCCGTGCTTGATGTTGATCGTCATTGCCCTCAGCATCAATTTCATCGGAGATGCGCTTCGTGATGCCACTGACCCTCGCCTTGATCGGGGGGTTTGATGGCTGAAAAAGTTCTAGAGATTCGCGATCTGCACGTCACATTTGATACTCCTTCTGGCCCGCTTGAAGCAGTTCGTGGTGTCGACCTTGATGTCTCATCGGGAGAATTGCTCGGTGTTGTGGGCGAGTCAGGCTCAGGAAAGTCTGTCACTTTCTTGGCAACGATGGGTCTGTTGCCTGCCCGCGCGAGAGTTACTGGCTCGGTGATACTTGCTGGCGAACAGTTGATTGGTGCCTCACCAAAACAGTTGAGATCAGTTCGTGGTCGTCTGTTGTCGATGATTTTCCAAGATCCACTTTCGGCCTTGAACCCGGTGCACCGAATCGGTGATCAGATTTCTGAGATGCTGCGTTCGCACCAAGACCTTTCGACAAGCGATGCTGAAAAGCGAGCAATTGAATTGCTCGACATCGTTGGTATTCCGCAACCGAGTGACCGCGCGCGTCAGTATCCGCATGAATTTTCGGGGGGCATGAGACAACGAGTTGTTATCGCAATCGCAATTGCGAACAACCCTAAGGTGCTAATCGCAGACGAACCGACTACCGCACTTGATGTAACGGTACAAGCGCAAATTCTTGAGGTTATTGAACGAGTACAAGAACGCTTCGGTACCGCCGTCGTATTGATTACTCATGACCTTGGCGTTATTGCTCGAGTGGCTGATCGTGTAAATGTCATGTATGCGGGTCGTAACGTTGAGCAGGGCACGATCGACAGTTTGTTTGATCACCCAAGCCACCCATATACGCGTGGATTGTTAGCGTCGTTGCCGCGTCCTGGCAAGCAGCGCTTGAAACCAATTACAGGATTTCCACCGAACATGTTGAATCCACCAACTGGTTGTGCGTTTCATACTCGTTGCGAATTTGCGGCAGATATTTGCAAAGGTGAATTGCCAAGCCTTGTTTCTTTTGGCGATCTTGAGACTGCTTGCGTGAGGGCTCGTGATCTGCCAAAAAGTGAGAGTTTTGCATGAGCGAAGAACTTCTTAAAGTTACGAACCTCGTCAAGAATTTTGAACTGCGAGTCAATAATGGCGCACGTCGTAAAAAGCGAATCGTGCAAGCGGTCACTAAT
>BJFV01000128.1 GCA_014190055.1 Actinomycetes bacterium | reverse complement strand
GTGAGAACTGGTGCCATCATGCCGATAGCAGGATCGGACGCTTCGCTTGAGAATTCAGGAAGTGATTCGCCAGCAACTTCAACAGGGTGAAACTCTTCGACACCGGTGACAACTTCATCGCTGCCAGATTGCGAAGCAACTGCGATGATTGCTGCCACCGCAATTAAGGCTGCGATACCACCAATTAGCCAGACTGATTTATTCGATGACGCGTCAGATTTTTTCGTTGCCATGATTCCTCTTTTTCTTTATTTATCGTTGGTGCGAATTGTAACTAGAACAATTGTTGTAAAGAAAGCAGTGAATGCCATGAAGGCAAGTGTCACGAAGCCAAAGTTTTCAAACCAAACAATCGAACATGGCAGTTTTGCGTCGCAAACCCCCGCATCGAGATCTGGGAAGCGTTCGAGAAACCAGTGGTATGTAGAAATCGCACCACCAATTGAGGCAAGTAAGACTGCAATGTGTTTTGTAAACCGAAACTTTTTGAAGTTTGCAACGATTAACAAAATCGCCAATGGGTACATCGCTGAGCGTTGATACCAGCAAAGCCGACACGGCACGTAGTTAACTATCTCTGAAAAATAAAGACTGCCGAGCATCGCAGTCGTTGTAATCAATGCAGCAAGCGGTAGTGCAATTTTTTGAACTTCGACCAAAAGGTTTTTAACTTTAAAGATTCGCGCGAATAAAACTACGAGACCAAAACCGAGCGTGCCCAGACTGAGCATTGCGAAGAACAGTTCAAACACTTCGTTATTCATTGTGTGCACTACGCTAATTGATGTAATTGCAAAACCGATTGAGAGCAATGCGGATACGAATTCAACTGGAGTGACAAAATGTCGAGTCTTAAAGATCAACTCAAGTCAGATTTGACCAATGCGATGAAGTCGCGTAATGAAGTCGAGACTTCGACGCTGCGGATGACATTGGCCGCGATCATGAATGCCGAAGTTGCCGGCGACCAGGCGGTTGAACTAACCAATGATCAAGTTTTGGCGGTAGTAAGTTCTGAGGCGAAGAAGCGAGCCGAATCTGCAGACATATATAAGGAAGCAGGTCGCCAAGATGCAGAAGCATCAGAAAGGGCTGAATTGGCAATTCTTGAGAGGTATTTGCCGGCCCAGATGAGCGACTCAGATCTCGAAAAGATCATTGATTTAGCTATCGCCGAGGCGGCAAGTCAAGGGCTGACAGGCCCGAAAGCGATGGGCGCTGTAGTTAAAGCCGTGCGTGGGCAAGCCGGCGCGGGCGCCGATGGAGCGAAAATTGCCAATTTTGTAAAAGCCAAATTGGTGTAGATCCGCCAAGTTTTCACAAATAGTTACCTTTGACACAGTGAGGTGTGCAAGGTAGCGTGGCAACAAGGCCCAATGCCTTTTTCCGAAGGGGGAAATAAAAAATGAAGAAGTTATTCACAGGAGGTCGTCGCAAGGTCGCTGCTGTTATGGCAATCGCACTTGTTGCTTCGCTCAGCCAGGTAACAACAAGCGGTGCCTCTGGTGCCAGCACACCGAAGCGCGGCGGAAACATAACCGTCGGTATCTTCGACTCGTTTCCGGGTTTCTGTATGGCAGACAACTTGGCCAACTCGGCATTGATGGGTGGTCGCACAATTTATGAAACTTGGGTCGAGCAACGCGCCGACGGCAAGATTGTGCCTTACATATTGAAGTCATTTGATCACAGTGCTGACTACAAGACATGGAACTTGGTCGTCCGTGACGGAATTAAATTCCACGACGGCTCACCAGTTGATGGCACAGCGCTTTTGATTAACTTGCAGGCTTCACGAGGTGCTTTGTACCTCAACGGCTTGATTGGCAAGACTCCAAAGTCTCCATCATCTGGCACTGGTGCAGGTTTCTCGGCAAACATTGCTGACGTAATTCAGACTGGCGCAATGTCGGTAACCGTGAAGCTTTATAACGCAGAAGCGAACTATCCAGATTCGCTCTACGCATCGGGTCGTAACTTCGTTCGATCAATTGCACAGATCACTGGGCCAAACTGCTCGACAGTGCCAATCGGTACTGGTGCGTTCAAATACGTTTCACACAAGTTGACTGAACTTGTAGTTGCAAAGAACGAAAACTACTGGCGCAAAGATGCCAAGGGCGGCTCGTTGCCATACCTTGATGGCATCACCTTCACGTTCATTCCTGACGCGCAACCACGTGTTAGCGGTGTGAAGAGTGGATCGCTTGCAGCGACAATGTTCTCGTCAGCTTCAGAAGCCAAGCAGATTCTTGCGCTTCAAAAAGACAAGAACTTGACAACGATCAGTTCGCCACTTGATTACTACCCAACAATTTGGTTGAACCACAAGATCGCGCCATTCAGCAGCAAGAATGCACGACTTGCGTTCTCGCATTCGCTTGATCGCGCGAAGTGGTTGAAAGTTCGTCAGAAAGGTTTGGGCTCAGTTCCAGATTCAATCGTCGGACCGAACAACATCATGTACAACAAAAAGGGTTATGCGGGTTATGACCTCAAGAAGGCAAAAGAATATGTAGCCGCCTACGTAACAGAAACAGGCAAAGCTCCAGAATTCAGCCTTCCATATGTCAGTGCATCAGCAGACTCGACTGCAAACGCGCAGTTGTTGAAGGAAATGGCTGAAGCAGCCGGCTTCAAGGTCAACTTGTTGTCACAGACAACTGCAGAGGCCATTCAAAAGGCATTCCCGATGCAGTATCAAATGTTGCCACTGTTGTTAATGGAAGGAACTGGCACTGCGTTCATCGTTCCATTCATCGTCAGTGATACATCAGGTGGAAACCCGACTCACTTCTTGCGAGGTGCAGCCAAGCTTTCACCAGCATTGGCCGGATTGCAGATTTTCTACAGCATCTTGAACATTTCATCATTCAAAGACGAAGTGAGCGAGAACTTGTTGTTTGCAGCACGCGCCGAGCCGAATAAGGCGAAGGCAAAGAAGTTGTACATGCAGGCAACCGAGCAACTTCAAAAAGAAGCTCACGTAGCAAATATCTCGTTCCTGCAATACTCATTGACCTATAACAAGCTCGGTGGTGTTGGAGAATTGGGCCTTGCAGCGGGTGGACCTCGTCGCTTGGTAACAAACTTCGGTATTGACTGGACAGGTGTTTGGTCAACCAAGTAATTCGTAGATAGTTCAAAAGGGCGGTAGTGCGCAAGCACTACCGCCCTTTTTGTTTACTTGCCGACTTGACGAGTTCTCGTCTAGCCTGCTCTGAGCGATAACCAGAAACATTTAAAATATCGAGGGGAAAAGTTGTCGAAAATTAGTTTTTGGTTGCAGAGGATTGCACAGTTGCTAATTGTGTTGCTTCTCGTCACTTTCGGTGTTTCGCTTTTGCTGCGTTTAATTCCTGTCGACCTCGCGACCGTTCTGTTACCGGTCGGTACAGAAGAAGAGCGTGATATTTTGCGCAATGAACTTGGCTTTGACAAGGGGCCGATTGGTTATTACTTGCAATGGCTTGGCAATTTCGTACAAGGCGACTTGGGCAAGATCTACTTTTCGGGTGGCACCGAAGAGGTTTCAGATCACTTGAAAAATGCAATGCCTCGGTCACTTCTATTGATGGTTTACACCCAAATTTTGTCGTTGGCGATTGCGATACCGCTTGGTGTTCTCTCGGCGTATCGAGCAGGACGCCGAGCTGACAAAGTGATTAGCAATTCGCTGTTTGCACTTTCGTCGGTGCCTAATTTTGCGATTGCACTACTGCTAATTATTTTTGTTGGCGTTAAGTTTGCGTGGCTTCCGACACTCGGTTACGTACCAATTGCTGAGGGCTATTGGGAGCACATCAAACACATGATTATGCCTGTAATAAGTTTGAGTATCGGGCTTGTCGCGACATACACACGTTTGTTGCGCGC
>BJFV01000127.1 GCA_014190055.1 Actinomycetes bacterium | reverse complement strand
GCGCGCATTGAGTGAGTTGCAAGATTTGCTCGGTTTACCTGAGGCGCCTCTTCGTATCGAGTGTTATGACATGGCTCATTTGCAAGGCACCGATTATGTGGGCTCGATGGTTGTGCTCGAAGATGGCCTTCCGCTCAAACGTGATTATCGAAAGTTCAAAATCAAGAGTGGGCAAGGTAACGACGACTATGCGGCGATGCGCGAAGTATTAACTCGACGTCTCAGCGCATATATAAAGGAGCGCGACCAACCGGTAAGCGAACGTGGTGAGCGCCCGGGCAAATTTTCTTATGCGCCACAGCTACTTTTGGTCGACGGTGGCAAGGGTCAGCTGAGTGTTGCTGAGCAGGTCGTTCGCGAACTTGGTCTTGAACACGAGATACCTGTTGCATCGTTGGCGAAAAAACTTGAAGAGGTGTTTATTCCTGGTCGAAGCGAGCCAGTAGAGGTACCACGAGGAAGTGATGCGTTGTTTATGTTGCAGGTTATTCGTGACGAGGCACACAGGTTTGCCAACCGGTTTCATCGCGAACTGCGGGGCAAACGAATGACTAAGAGCGAACTTGACGGCATATCAGGTCTCGGACCTGCGAGGATCAAAAAACTGGTCGCTGCCCTAGGAGGAGTTAAGGAAGTCAAGAAAGCCTCTCGCGAACAGTTGTATGAGTTGAAATGGTTGCCTAAAAGTACGGCTGACGCTGTGTATGAGCAGTTTCATTCAACGTCGAATAACGAGACCTAGATAGCCTGAATAGCAGTGGCTGACATACTTTTAATTGCGGGCCTTTCTGGAGCAGGGCGGTCGCAGGCTGCAGATGATTTAGAAGATTTGGGCTGGTTCGTTGTTGACAATATGCCTACCGAGTTGATTGACAAGGTCGTGGAGATTGCGTCAGCAGGCGAGTCGCTCTCAAAGTTAGCCCTTGTGGTTGGTACACCAACTGCTCAGGTAGGCGCAATTGCTGTGCTGAAACGAATGCGAACATCAGGGCATCGAGTTCGAATGTTGTTTCTTGACGCTACGAACACCGAACTGATTAAGCGTTATGGCGCAACGAGACGCAAGCATCCACTTGCCGAAGGAAAGTCTGGCGTAGAAGAAGCCATCGCCAAAGAGCGCTCGATGCTCGAACCTGTGAAAGCCGAAGCAGATCTAGTCATCGATACGACAAATCTTACGATTCATCAGTTGAAGTCACAGTTAGGTGAATTGTTTACTCAAGACGGCGTGCTTGATGCAATGCAAGTATCAGTTGTCTCATTTGGATACAAACACGGTTTACCACTTGATGTCGATCTTGTGTTTGATGTGAGGTTTTTGCCGAATCCTCACTGGGACGAAAACCTTCGACCACTTTCGGGTCTGGACGAACCGGTACAAAACTATGTAATGGCTCAAGAACTCTCAGGTAAATTTCTTGGTCAACTTGCGCAAATGCTGACTTTGCTATTGCCGGCGTACAAGGCAGAGGGAAAGAGTTATCTGACTGTTGCAATTGGATGCACAGGTGGTCGTCATCGCTCGGTAGTTATCGCCGAGCAATTGAAGAGTTGGCTGATCCAAAGTGGTCAAAATCCGCGAGTGACGCATCGCGACATTTCTCGCTAAAACGTCGATCTGACTAAGATTCGAGCATGACAATACGAGTTGGTATTAACGGTTTTGGTCGTATCGGACGCAACTTCTATCGAGCAGTAAAGCAGTCGGGTTCTGACATTGAAATAGTCGCAGTGAATGACCTTGGCGCTATCAAGACGATGGCACATCTTTTGAAATATGACTCGGTGCTCGGAGTATTGCCGAACAAAATTGAAGCAACCGATGAAGGCATCAGTATTGATTCGAAGGTTCTCAAGGTCTTATCAAAGCGCGACCCAAAGGAATTGGGCTGGGGTTCACTCGGAGTAGACGTCGTAATTGAATCAACTGGTTTTTTCACCGACCGCGACAAGGCGGCGGCCCATTTAGATGCGGGCGCGAAGTGCGTAGTTGTGTCGGCGCCTGCGACAAATGCAGATGCCACCTTTGTTTACGGCGTAAACCACAAAGACTTCGACCCCAAAAAACATAAGGTCGTTTCTAACGCAAGTTGCACGACCAACTGCTTTGTGCCACTAGTCAAAGTCTTGGACGATGCATTCGGTGTTGAAAATGGTCTGATGACGACCATTCACGCTTACACCGGCGATCAGTCAATCGTCGACGGGCCCCATAGCGATTTACGTCGAGCAAGAGCAGCAGCGATAAACATCATTCCGACAAGCACTGGCGCCGCTCGAGCAACGAGCCTGGTTATGCAATCAATGAAAGGCAAGCTTGATGGCACTTCGCTACGCGTGCCTGTGCCGACGGGTTCAATCACCGATTTCGTTGCCAATCTCAAGAAACCCGCCACAGTTGATGAAATTAATGCAGCCTTCAAAGCGGCTGCCGATGGTTCGCTTAAAGGAATTCTTGAATATTGCAGTGATCCAATTGTTTCAAGTGATGTTGTTACAAATCCTCATAGTTGCATCTTCGATAAAGATTTGACGATGAGCATGGGCTCTCTCGTCAAAGTTTTGGGTTGGTACGACAACGAGTGGGGTTATTCGAATCGTCTGGTCGATATGACTTCGTATATCGGGGCCGCACTTAGCCGCTAGATGATTGCGCAATTAGAAGATCTTGGCGATTTGCACGGCAAGACCGTGCTCGTTCGCACGGACTTCAATGTGCCGATGTCAGGGCCGGACGACAATCGAACAATTGTCGACGATTTTCGAATTCAGAGTTCTCTTGAGACGTTGAGATGGCTTTTATCGAGAGGTGCAAAAGTTGTTTGTGCAACTCACCTTGGACGACCAAAAGGTAAGCCAGTCGCAAAATATTCGCTTGACCCAATTCGCAAACGGCTTAACGAGCTCGTGCCAGATGTGACTCTTCTTGAGAACTTACGTTTTGATGAAGGTGAAGAATCAAATGATCCGAAATTTGTCGAAAAGCTCATTCAAGGAGTAGACGTATATGTAAATGATGCGTTCGGTGCAACACATCGAGCCCATGCATCGATAGTCGGTCCACCAAAGACGCTTCCGTCGGCGGCCGGTCGCTTGTTGCAGCGCGAACTCGAGATCTTGTCTCAAATGCGATCCAATCCGAAACGTCCATTTGTTGCAGTGCTTGGAGGAGCAAAAATCAGCGACAAGCTAGGAGTCATTGAAGCTTTGATGAAAGTTGTTGACGAACTCGTTATCGGAGGTGGAATGTGCTTTACATTTCTTGCTGCGAAAAATCTTCCAATTGGAGATTCGCTTTGTGAGCCAGATCAGATTGATGCGTGCAGAAAATTGATGGCAGGCAAAACGCCTATTCATTTGCCCGAAGATATTGTTGGTCTCGATGGTCGCGGCGAGTTCGCGACATTCGGGGTGCGACTGCCTGATGGTGCGAAAGGTTTGGATATTGGCCCCGGTAGCGCAGCGGCGTTTGCTGACATAATCATGAATGCCCGAAGCGTTTTTTGGAATGGACCAATGGGAATGTTTGAAGATGATCGATTTGCATCTGGAACACGAACTATCGCGCAAGCAATGGCCGACACAAAAGCCTTCACAGTTGTGGGCGGTGGTGACTCAGCAGCAGCGCTGGCGCAATTCAAGTTAGATAGCGAAGTAGACCATGTCTCAACTGGCGGCGGAGCATCGTTAGAGTTTCTTGAGCTTGGCGACTTGCCCGGCCTTGTCGCCTTAAGAGGAGCACCAAATGTCAAATGAGATTCGCAAGCCGATAATCAGCGGCAATTGGAAAATGAATCACAATCACTTTGAAGCGATTCAGTGCGTGCAAAAACTTGCCTATCTTTTGACCAAAGACGACTTCGCTGCGGTCGATGTGACGATACAT
>BJFV01000126.1 GCA_014190055.1 Actinomycetes bacterium | reverse complement strand
CAACTCTTAAACACTTTGCATTGAACTCAATGGAGAACGCGCGTTTCGGCGTTGATGTGACAGTCGACGAGCGCACTTTGCATGAGGTTTATCTACCTCACTTCAAACGCATCGTTGACGAAGGTGTTGCTTGTGTAATGACTGCATACAACTCAGTCAATGGTCAGTGGTGCAGCCAAAGTGAAGAACTGCTTGCCGAAATTTTGCGCGGCGAATGGGGGTTCACAGGTTTTGTTATCTCAGATTGGATCTTTGGTGTTCGAGATGGTGTGAAATCTTTGCAAGCAGGTCTTGATGTTGAAATGCCATATCGCATGATTCGAAATGCGCCGATAGTCGCCGCACTCGCAGAAGGTTTGATCACAGAAGAACTTGTCGCTAGTGCGGTAACTCGCACAATTACCACGATGTTGAAGTTCAGTGTCGGCAAATTGCCGGTACGCGATCGCTCAGTCGTGTTGTGTAAAGAACACTTGGTGCTCAGCCAAGAAGTCGCTGAGAAATCAATGGTTCTTTTAAAAAATGAAAGCGACAATGGTACGGCTCTGTTGCCTTTGGAACTGAAATCTGGCTCGAAAATTGCGATGTTTGGTCGTCTTGCGGCCGCTCGCAATATCGGCGACGGCGGAAGTAGCGATGTAATGGCACCAAATGTTGTCACGCCATTAACAGGCATTGGCGAGCACTTCTCAAACTGCGAAGTTGTTTACGAACCAGATACAAACCTCGAAGCGCAAGCGCGATTAGCCAAGCAGTCAGATGTTGCAATTGTGGTTGTCGGCTATACAAAAGAAGAAGAAGGTGAATTCATCGGTGATTCTGAAGACACGGTTGACATGGTCAAACAAATTCCGCGACAAGATGACCCAGTGCTGGCCAGCGAATATGAAAAATACATGCGCGAAAATCACCATTACGCGCCAGATGAATTGCGTATCAAATCTCGCAATGGCACTTTCTCGATTGGCGGCGATCGAGAGTCAATTCGGCTACTTGAAGCTGATGTGCAGATGATTCGCGCTGTTGCCAAAGTGCAACCGCGAACAATTGTTGTGATCGTGGCTGGTAGTGCCGTCGTTATGTCAGAGTGGATCAACGAAGTGCCGGCAGTCGTCATGGGTTGGTATAGCGGCATCAACGGTGGTCGGGCACTTGCAAACATTTTGTCGGGCGCAGTAAACCCATCGGGGCGTTTGCCGTTTGTAATACCGCACGACGAATCGCATTTGCCATTTTTTGATCGCAATGCCAAAAAAATTACATACGACTATTGGCACGGTCAATGGAAACTTGACCGCGATGGTAATGAGGCGATGTTTCCGTTTGGTTTCGGGTGCAGTTACACGCAATTTTCAGTTTCATCGCCGACTATTGAGACAAACGATTCGATCAAATTTCGATGCGAGGTCAGCAACACTGGTTCTCGAGATGGCGCAACCGTGGTGCAGGTTTATGCAGGTCGTAATGATTCGCTACTCGAGCGCCCGAAGCGAAGGCTGGTGGCGTTTAAACGCGTTGAGCTTCGTGCCGGCGAAACAAAGCATGTCGAGTGCACGGCGTCAATGCAGAGTTTGGCAACTCGCGATACAAAAACTCACAGTTGGTTCGTCGAACAAGGATTATGGAACTTTGAAATTGCTCAATTTTCGGGCGACCCCAAGGCCCTGCCACTCGAACAATCAATTCGCGAGCGAATCGATTTGTAGCTATTTATTCGACTATTGCGTACCCGGCTTCTTGCACTGCAATCTTGAGTGCGCCACGGTCAAGATCAGAGTCGCTTGAAACTTTTGCCGATGCACTTTCGAGCGAAACATCGACAGACTTGACGCCCGAGACTTCAGAGATGGCTTCTTTCACATGACGAACACAGTTCTGACAAGTCATGCCCGATATCTTTAAATCAATGTTGACCATGACTAGAAACCTAGCGGTTCTTTGCGCTTTAGTGTTTGCTGGTTGCTCAAGTGGTTCGGCTGTTGATGATAGTGAGTCGTTTAATAAAGCCGATCAAAAGTTCGTTCAAGAGATGATTCCGCACCATGAGCAGGCGGTCGTGATGTCTGAGATGGTTAGCAATGTTGAAGTTTCGGGTGAAACGGCCGCATTGGCAACTGAAATTATTAGCGCTCAGGCAAGCGAAATTGAACTGATGAAAAGCTTCTTAAGTGAATGGGGTGTCGAGTTCGACCCAAATTCAGATCCGCATGCTGGCCACATGATGAGCGGAGACGAAAGCCACGGAATGATGACCGACGAAGAACTCGCCGAACTTGAAAACTCAATGGGCTCAAATTTTGAGAAAATGTGGCTGACAATGATGCTCGCTCACCATAAAGGCGCAATCAAAATGGCCGAGACTGTTATCGCTGATGGCAAAGATGCACGAGTCAAAACTTTGGCAGAAGCAATTATTAGTGAGCAGAAAAAAGAAATCGATTTAATTGATTCGCTTTTAGCCAAGCTCGGCAGCTGATTGAGCGATCATTACTTCGGTGGCTTTGAACAAAGCGACAACTTGAGAACCAGGTGCCAAAGATAGGTCATCTGCTGCATCACGCGTAATTGTTGAAGTCATTGTCTGGTTGGGCTCAAGCGACAGATAAACCGTCGAGAGTGTGTCGCCATGTCGCACTTTTGCAACCTCGGCTCGCAGTTGATTTCGTGCGCTGACTTGAAATTGTTTTTTGCTTTCGAGGCTGGGTGATTGGCTTGCACCTTCGAGCTCATCGAGAAATCTCATCGCTGTGCGTGCCTGCTCGCGACGCCAAATCGCAACCGGGTTTGATGCCAGGTCTGCGAGCAGAGTTTTTGTGATGTCGATAAGCGCTTGGCGTTGAGTGTGAATTAAGCGTTTTGTGCTGAGATTAAAAGTTTGTAACAAGAGAACTTTGACCAAAAACTCGTCGCGTAGATCTCGAATATGAGAAACAGGTTCGCTGAGCCATTGCTTGGCCTGTTTTTCGCCATCGCTCGTGCATTTCAGCTTGAATTTCAATTGTCCACGCGAACCGAGAGAGTCGACACTTCGAATTAGTTTCTGTGCTTCTAACGATTTGATTGCGCGGTAGATGACTGGTCGAGTCAATGTGAGCACTTCGCCTAATGCCGCGCCTGATTCAAATTGTTTTGCTAGTTGGTAGCCATGGCTAATGCCGTTGCTGATTAGAACCAGGCAGGCACCTTCGATCAGATCTAGTTGATGTTCAGACGCCATTAATACTCAATAGTACATAAAAAACTATTAAATAGTTCATATTTAACTAATAGCCTTCAGATTCATGTTCGCCTCTAGGTTTGTTGCGGCTTGGCGAATGGCAATTGTTGCGGTTTTCGTTTGGTTCTTGTGGGGCACGTCTGTCTTGGCACAGAGTCAGCCGACGAAGCCAACTGTCAGTTGGCTTGCGAGTTCTGTGCCAGATTCGGCGCGAATCGAATTATCAAAGATCGTCGAAACTAACTCAACGGCACAAATGAGACTGATCACTCAGGGTTCGTGTGCAGTGAAAGATAGTTTTCTAATTACAACAAAAGTCGGCACTTGCAAAATCAAACTGCAACTGAATTCAACACCAAAGTTCACCTCCACTACAAGTGTGGCGATTATTCAAGTCAAGAAAAAGACCGAACTAACCGTGTTGGTGACGGCATCTCTTGCCAATTCGTTTGAAAAAATTGGCCAAGTCTTTATGAGTAGATATCTCAATGTTTCAGTGCGATTTAATTTTGCCGGCAGTGCAACTTTGGTGACACAAATTCAGCAGGGCGCACCAGTTGACATCGTCGCAATGGCCGACACTA
This sequence comes from Actinomycetes bacterium, assembly GCA_014190055.1. Lineage (GTDB taxonomy): Bacteria > Actinomycetota > Acidimicrobiia > Acidimicrobiales > Ilumatobacteraceae > BACL27. The sequence continues at coordinate 114 of BJFV01000126.1, read as the reverse complement.
TAAATATGAACAAGGTTTTGTCATCTGGCGATGTTGATAAAAAGTCAGTCTCGATACTGGCACGAAATAAATTGGCGATACTTGTTCAGCGTGGCAACCCACAAAACATAAAAA
>BJFV01000125.1 GCA_014190055.1 Actinomycetes bacterium | reverse complement strand
GCACAGAGGCGCGCGGCAAATTCGAAAAGCGACGTATCGAACTAAACAATCGCATGGCACAAATTTTTAGCGAAGTTGATTTGATAATTACAGCGAGCAACCCTGATGTTGCGTTCAACGCTGAAGGTCCGCTGCCCGATACTTTCGGTGGCATTGTTGCGGGCGCGGGCAACAACGGCGTGCTGACATTTCCGGCAAATATTTATGGCAACCCTGGCATCTCGGTGCCGGTTGGTTTCGTTGATGGCCTACCAGTCGGCATGCAGATCATGGCTCGCCACTTCGAAGAACCACTTCTTCTCGACCTCGCCCTCGCCCTCGAACGCACCAACCCCTGGCCCCTCACCACCCCCTAATTTTTAGAACAATTAGCCTCGACTATCCGCCTTCGTCGCGATGCCGTGCAAGCAGAAGTAAATGAAAAATGTCTTTGTCTCTTTTAGTCGCAGTTTTCATTCGCTCCCAGGTATCGACCGAAATTACATGAACAACTTGTTTGCCAATCTGAATCTTTTGGCTCTCTCGAATCAATTCGTTGAAACCATCATCAGAGCCTTCGGGTGCAAAAACTAAGTCAAGAAGACCAAACTTTGTCACTAAGTGAATCGTGTCGTACTGTGCCCAATTCGAAATTGGATGCCGTGGAAACCAGGCGCCATATTCGCCTGCTGTTGCTAGCGCTGCATCAATTTCGTCAAAAACTTTTGCAAGACGTAAAAGATTTTCAGGGCTTCGCGACGGAGTGATATCGAGATCAATCGTTGCCGGCATCGGCAACTGATGAAGTTGTGCAGCTACGCCACCAATGACTACAAAGTCCACAGCGTTGCGCGTTAACGCTGCGATCAGTTAAGTGAGGCGTAGTTGCGGCTCAGCGGCCAAGTCGAGCGAGGCGAACACGCTCTCGCTCTTTGGCGTTGAACTCTTCTAAAACTTTCGGGTCAAGAGTTTTCTCGAACCGCTCACGAGTGATCGTGTGAGTATCAGGGCCAGACAAACCGATGCGCAAGTCTGAGCCAGCAGCACGAATGATTCGCAACAACGTATCTAGGGTCGGCGACCGCGTGCCAGCTTCGTACATAGAAATCGCCGCCTGGCTTGTCTTCGCTCGTCGCGCAAGTTCGGCTTGCGAAATCTTTGCTTTTCTTCGAGCCAAACTGATCAGGCTTCGCGAAAACACTTCTTTCGGCACTTTGTCATTATATCGGATTAGATATACAGCATTTTCAATCATGTCCTCGATGTGTGCGGGTTTTGCCGCTCGCGGGCGGCATGCAAGCCGAGAGAACTAGAGCGCGAGGGTGGCGCGGGCGACGAGATCGGTGCCGAACGCAGTGAGAATCGCCAAATAACTCAAACCTGTCGCCGCCATCACCGCCGAATAACTTCGCTCCTTCAATGCGGCACGAGTGAAAACTGCAAGCACGCCCGTCAGCACAGCACAACCCAACCAGAAATATCCGAGAATGCCGTTCCATCCGTCGTCAATTGATCCGTTCAACACGCTGATCATGCCCGTCGGCAAAATCATGACAACAACTTCGAGCGGCCAAATAAACAAAACCGCATTCGTCAATTCGTTAAGCAGTTTTCGCGTCATGCCTGGCTGCACCAAATACCAATGACCAAGCAACATCAAATCTGTGACCGCACCAAGAAACGCCGCGCCAACAAGCACACGCAACAAATCGACAACGCCACCACTATTTGCGACAACCGAACCGATTAAGCCGACTGCACCAACCGCGACTGCAATCAGATCAGTTCGCGATTCACGTTTTGCAAAAGTTGCAATTGCAATGCCCGCAACCGCCACGCCCGCAACTTCACGGATCAAAACTCGATCAAAATAGAAACCCGCGACAACACCAAGCACCGCCAACACGCCATAAGTCGCGCGCAACAACTTCGAGTAACCCAACGAAATTTCTTTGCTGCGCAGCGTGAACCACAAAAACGCGAGACCGCCCGTCGACCATTGCAATAAAAATGTCGCGGCGTCGAGACGCATTAATTCAAAATCACAAGTGAATGATCGACGTTGTTCATCGACAACGGACCAGCATCTGTAGCAACGACGATGTCTTCAAGTCGCATGCCCCACTTGCCAGGCAGATAAATGCCCGGCTCGACACTAAATGCATGCCCGGCAGCAATCGGCAATTTATTGCCGCTGACCATGTACGGCTCTTCGTGGGCTTCCATGCCGATGCCATGACCCGTTCGATGGATAAAAAAATCGCCGAAACCAGCATCATCAATAACTTTTCGCGCCGCCGCATCGACCGACTCGCACGTCGCGCCAACAACACCGGCGGCAACACCTGCAGCCTGCGCCGCACGCAAAACCGAATATGCACTCGTAATTTTTCGTGAAGGCTCACCGATAAAAACGCATCGCGTGATGTCGCTGCAATAACCGTTCATCGTGCCACCAAAGTCGCACAACACAATTTCGTCTTGCTTGATAACCCGCGAACCTGGGTGATGATGTGGGCTCGCCGCATTTTCGCCCGCAGCAACAATCGCAAAGTTAACAACATCGTGACCTTCGGCAATAAGTCGCGCCGAAATATCGGCTGAAACTTGGGCTTCTGTGCGGCCGACTAACGCGATGTCGCCAGCCTGAAGTTGCGTCGCCACGCGATCTGCAGCTGCACCCGCCGCCTGCAACGCTGCGATCTCTTCAGCGTCTTTTGCCATGCGCATTGAACCAACAACATCGACAGCGCGCACAAAATTGACACCCGAAACAAAACCCATCAACTCAACCAAGAATCTCGCCCACATTTGATCACCGACTGCAATTCGCTTCGCGCCACCAATATGTTTGGCGACAATCTCAACTGGGTTTTCGGTTTCACCCCACGGCACGACTTTGAAAACATCATCAAACGGCGTTACTCGTGGTGCTTCGAGTCGCGGCACAATAAGCGCCGCAACCGAATCGTGCGTCACGACAAGCATTGTCAGCCGCTCAAGTGGCATCGCGTAATAGCCAGTCAAATATGGCAAGTCATGACCAACACTGAGCAACGCCGCGTCGATCGATTGACTCTTCATCGCTTGGCGAACTCGCGCTAAGCGCGATGCATAAAGTGCGCCACCCTTAACAGTCGTCATATTCTCACTCTAACTAGAGCGCACGCGAGCTAACGCAAGCTAACGCGAGCCAACTTGAGCCAGTCGAACAACAACTGGTTCGCCGCTCGCTTGCGCTGTTGTGCTTTCTGCGGCTTGCTTGGCGTGATAACTCGAACGCGTCAGCGGACTTGCTTCAACATGTTTTATGCCAACTTTCACGCCGAACTTTGCATAATACGCAAACTCTTGCGGATCAGCCCACCGCGCGACTGGCAGATGCTCGATACTTGGCCGCAAGTACTGACCGATCGTCACGATCTGCACGCCGACTGCCGCAAGGTCGATCAAAGTTGCTTCGACTTCTTCTTTTGTTTCGCCAAGGCCAAGCATGAAACCAGACTTCGTTATGAGACCTGCAGCATTTGCACGCGCCAAGACCGAAAGACTTCGTGCATAACCCGCAGATGGTCGAACTTCGCGCTGCAATCTGGCGACCGTCTCAATGTTGTGATTCAAAACATCTGGGCGTTCAGCGAACAAAGTTTCAAGGGCGTCGGTGCCTTTTGCATCTGAGATAAGCGTTTCGACACGAGTCAACGGTGATACTTTTCGAATTTCACGAATGCACTGTGCGACATGACTCATGCCTCCGTCGGCGAGATCGTCGCGTGCAACCATCGTTAACACTGCGTGTTCAAGTTTCATTTTGGCAACCGCTTGTGCAACGCGAATTGGTTCGTTTGCATCGGGTGCTAATGGTTTGCGCGTGTCAATCAGACAAAAACCGCATGCGCGAGTGCATCGCTCGCCCAGCACCATCATCGTGGCTGTGCCATCTGCCCAACACTCTGAAAGATTCGGGCAACCGGCCTCTTCGCAAACCGTAACGAGATTCAAGTC
>BJFV01000124.1 GCA_014190055.1 Actinomycetes bacterium | reverse complement strand
CGTGTTTCGGCGACGCGTCGCGATCGAGTTTTTGCGAGATTGCCAATGTTGATTCCACCACGAGCCGAGGGCGGTATGGGTGGTCTTCGTGTTGAAGTTCGTGGCACAAAAAATGGAGAACGAGTTGTCGATGTTGTTGGTGTTGCTGAGCGGGTTGGTCAAGTCGCGGGTGTTGTGAGCGGGTGTGTTGCTCGATCAATCAGCGTTGGTGAGATCTCTCAACCAGGTGCATTTGTGTTGGGAGAATCGAGTCTGCCAAACGAGGCTCTACTGAGTCGAGTTATGGCTAGTGGGGTTCAGGCACATTCGTTCGTTCGCGCCTGATTTAACTTAGTCATTCTCACCGATTCTCATATAGGTTGTGGGCTATGTCGAGCGGGCACAAACACCCAAAAGTAGAGAATTCGGATGTGCACGTTGAAGTTGCACGAAGATTCGTGCAACACAATCAGCGCTATTCATCAAAGCGCCGTGCGATTGTTTCGATGCTTGAAACTTCGGATCGACCATTAACAATTTTAGAAATTTTGCAACGATCAAAAAGTTTTAAGGGTACAAAAAATGAAATAGCGCAAAGTTCGCTGTACAGAAATCTTGTTGTGCTTGAAGAAGTAGGCGCTGTACAACGAGTTGTGAGCACTGACGACAACGGTCGTTATGAGTTAAACGAAGAAATTCTCGGGCATCACCACCACATGCTGTGTTCTATATGTGGTGACGTACGAGACGTGACTGTCCCTCCGCAACTTGAAGAAGAACTTGACAATGCCCTTACTCAACTCGCCAAACGCTCTGGCTTCAAACTTGATCAGCATCGGCTCGACCTAATTGGTCGATGCAAGAATTGTGCGTAAATTAGTTTTTGTTTAGTTTTGCGATTTGCTCACTAAGTCGATCAATCTGCTCGCGTAATTCGTCAGCAGTCACCACGTTTGCAAGTGCCAGTTGCAAACTGGCGATTTCGCGGGCAAGAAACTCAGCGTCGTTTTGGGTGCGGGTTGCGACATTGCGGTCAACTTGTGCTTGCTCGCGGTCTCGGCTTTCTTGTCGGTTATGTGCCAACAGAATCAATGGCGCTGCGTAGGCAGCCTGAATTGAAAACATCAGATTCAACAAAATGAACGGGTACTTATCCCATTGAAGAGAGATAAACAAAATATTGGTGGCTACCCAAATAAGTACCAAGATCGACTGAATGATCAAGAATCGTGCGGTGCCCATAACTCGAGCAACATTTTCGGCAAACTGACCGAACGCCGATCGATTGTATTGAACACCGATTTTTGGTTGGCTGCGTGGGCGACCAAGATCTTCGCTGCGTCTCATTTGCGTCTCCAGTCAGCCGGCAATGCATTGTCAAGAACGTCGTCAACAGTTACAGCACCAAGTAGACGACCATTTGAGTCGCAGACACCAACAGCCAACATGTTGTATGAAGCCAAACGCTTGGCGACATCACGGTCGGTGAGCATCGGGTCAATAGTTGGTTCGTTATCGAGACATTGTTTGAGCGACAAGCTTGGTCGCTCGCGCAGTAATCGCTGAAAATGCACAACGCCAAGATACGTACCAGTTGGTGGATAGTGCGGTGCGTGGGCCACAAAAACTTGGGCTGCAATCGACACAAGCCGCTCAGGGTCGCGAATGTGGGCGAGCGCTTCGGCCACGGTTGCGTCTGGGCCAAGCACGATGATGTCAGGGGTCATCAACGAGCCCGCAGTGCCGGCAGGGTATGACAACAATTGACGCATAGTTTCGGCGTCTTCGTCGTCCATTGCGTCGAGAACTTTGGTGCGCTGATCGATGCCCATTTGGCCGAGCAAGTCGGCGAGGTCGTCGTACTCCATTTCGTCGAACACGCTCGTCAGTCTCTCCATGTCGAGATTTTCGATCAGACGTAATTGTTCGTCTTCTGGCAATTCTTCAAGAACATCGGCAAGGCGCTCGTCGTCCATTGCATCTGCAAGTTGACGACGCTGTTCGGTTGGCAGAGCACGGATGATTGTTGCAACGTCGCTCGGGTGCATGTCGCGAAGTCGAGCTGCTTCTGCGGCAATTGCAGTTGATGGCGCGAACAATTCACTAACTTCTTGCCAGTCAACCAAACGATGGCCGGCGCGTCCGCTCAATAAACCTCGCTTTGATAGTCGAACTTTAGAAATCTGCCAAGAGGATGTCTTGCCAGTGTGATGAACCAAAGCGACATCGCTGACGATTTCATCGCCGTGTTTTTTATCCAAAATATCTTTACCCAAGAGTTGCTCGCCAGTTCGTGTACGAAATGGAGTGAGGTTGATATCCCAAGACTTGAGTTGTGCGCCAGCGTTGTCGAGTGTGTTGATTCGAGTTGCGCTAATAAAGATTCGTCGGCGCTGGCTCGTGGCGACGAACCCCAAAACCTTTGGCGCCTCGGTGCCACGACCAGGAACGACAATTATGTCGTTAATTTTGCCGATGGCTTGACCGCCGGCATCAAGAAGGGGCAAACGCATGATTCGAAATGCATATAGAAGTTCGCCGCTCATATAGCGAGGATACCCTTTGAATATTGGCGAGTTAGAACGAATTTTTCGCTGTTAGTGTTACGTCGCCATACGGGGACGTAGCTCAGCTGGCTAGAGCACCTGCTTTGCAAGCAGGGGGTCGTGGGTTCGACTCCCATCGTCTCCACTTGATAAACCAATTTATGTAGGTGGTTGTGTGACACAGAAGCATCTTGTTACTGGACCATTTCCAGAATTGTGGCGAGACATTGACTCGGTAGTCGTAATCGACGGCATTGGTTTAGACGGAAAAGTCTTTGTTGATGACCCGGCAGTGAATGTGACCTTGGTGAAGTCGCCAGAGATTTTGTCTCAAGTTGATGATGCTGAGTTTGCTGAGTTTCAATCGATCAGCGAGTCTGTGTTTCTAGATCTTGTTCGAGAACTGAACCGTGCGCATGGCACAGAACACCCAGTGCGTTTTTGGCGAATTGTATGTGGTGCTTGGTTTTTGCAGTTCGCACAAGTGTGGTATTTGCGTTGGAAGGTTGCGGGCGAAGTGTTTCGTGAGCATGGTGCGCTGACATGTCGACGAATTGATGTCAGTTGGCAAGATTTGCTGCCCGTGACACATGATGAGGCGTCGTTGCTTTTTGCAACCGATATTTGGAATCACATTGCGTATTGTGATGCATTCGATTTTGTTGCGAAGTCCAATTCTGACCAACCAAAAATTGTTTCGCCCGAGCGCAATCGTGAACTTGTCGAATATCGAGCAGTCATTAACTTTGGTCTGCCTAGCCAGAGCGCAAAGTCAAAACTTGAGTCAGTGTTAGCAAAGATTTCACCGCGGCCAAAAGTTGTATTGGCTGGGGTTGTGCAATCGCGTGCAGCTTTGATTGCAATGCATTTACGTCTTGGTGTGTTGCCACGACTTTGGCGTTTTTCAGCCAAACTCACGCCGCAGCCAATAAACGTGAGCCTTCGCGATCAAATGAGATTGCCGGTCAAACCAACTGGCGGATTTGCTGAGTTTTTAGCAAAGTCGGTTTCACGACATCTGCCGACTGTTTATCTCGAAGGTTTCAAAAATCTTACGGAACAGACATTTAGTGAGAACGTTCTGTCAAAACCCCCACGAGCAATTTTTACCAATACGTTGTTGCATCGCAGTGAGCAGTTCAAACTTTGGTGCGCCACATTCGTTGCACAAGGTAAGACCAAACTCTTCTCTGGCCAACACGGCGGCGGCTACGGACTATCTAGGTTTCCGAATTGGACTGAATTAAACGAACACGCAATTGTCGATGGTTTTCTAGGCTGGGGCAAATTCAAGAGTTCAAGTATTGATCTTGGGTCGTGTGTTCAAACAAATTCGGATAAATACAAACCTAATTATTCAGGAAAACTATTGGTTGTTCTAGGGCCAGTTACTCGCCAGCAGAATAATTTTAATTTGGGCAATGTTCATTGCAATTCAAACTATCACGAGAGCATTAATGAACTTCTGCAGGCTTTAGATGTAGAAAAGTT
>BJFV01000123.1 GCA_014190055.1 Actinomycetes bacterium | reverse complement strand
GTGCGTTATGCATCCCCGAATGCGGTGTCGGCAATGCATCGTGTCGGAATTAGCGCCAACGCTGTCGGTCAAACATTGGCAGAACTTGGTATCGCCGAGACTGCTGCACGTCATGCGTTCGAGCGACTTGAACCAGTCGTCGAAGAATTCGAGCAGACGGCAGATGTAACACTGCTGACGCGAACTATTCCGACTCTGAAGCGAACAGGACGACAAGTTTCGGTGACTGGTGGTGTTGTGTTGTTGCGCGATGTCTCAGAACTTCGTCGGCGTGATCGATTGTTGTTGACAAAAGATGCGACAATTCGTGAGATTCATCACCGAGTTAAAAACAATTTGCAGACAATTTCGTCGCTTCTGAGACTGCAGGTTCGTCGGCTCAAGAGCGAAGAGGCAATTTCGGCAATCACAGAGTCGGTGCGTCGCATTCGAACTATTGCTCTCGTGCATGAAACTTTGTCGCGTGAGGCTGGTGAAGATATTTCGTTTATCGAGATCGTGCGTCCGCTTTTGCGATTGGTCGAAGAGGGTTTGCAGTCGGCTGATCGGCCCGTGAAATTTAGTGTTATCGGCGACGGCGGTCGACTGCCAGCGACGATTGCGACTCCGCTTTCTGTTGTGATCCTTGAGTTGTTGCAGAATGCAGTTGACCACGGGTTTCCAGAGGGCAGCAAAGGTGGGTCGGTGCTTGTCACGCTTGGACAATCTGGTGATGGTCAGTTGAGCGTGCGCGTTATCGACAATGGTCAAGGTTTGAAATCTGATTTTGAAATGGCGAAAGTAACTGGGCTCGGGCTTTCGATCGTGCGCACGTTGGTAACAACAGAGTTAGCCGGCACTATTCAGATGCGAGCTGCGACAGTTGCTGATTCAACTAAAGAGTTGAAGATTGCGCGTGACGGCGACGGTACGGTCGTTGACCTAGAGATACCGATTGTCGGCGAATAGTTAATTTTGGCGGCGAAACTGGCTTAGGCCATTAGTCGGGCGTTGCGGCGCTCGGCTGCTCGACGGCGGCGAATTTCTCGGCGCTCGTCTTCTGATTTGCCACCCCAGATGCCCCAATCTTGGTTTGTCTCGAGAGCAAAGTCGAGGCACTTGCCACGAACTGTGCATTCGTCGCAAACTGTTTTTGCTTCAGAAATTTGAATCAGCGCTTGGCCAGTTGTGCCAATAGGGAAGAACAATTCGGGATCAGTGTCTTTACAAGAAGCATTTCGCCTCCACGAATAGTCTGCAGAACCGAGTGCCAGGCTTGTCGCGAGAAAAGACATTGATAAACCCCTTATTGCAAAATCGTGATTTCTTGTTCTATCTGCGCCTCACACTAGAGAGCAATTGTTGGGTTCGCAATACTTTGTAGACAATTTTTTAAATTTATATTTTTTATTTTTTGTGTCCGTCGGAGAGTTTTTTTCTTGTAGCCTGCGGGCGTGACCCAAGTTATGGCACATCGCGGTGCTTCAAAGGTCGAACTCGAAAATACAACGCTGGCATTTGCGCGAGCTCTTGAAATGGGCGCAGATGCCGTTGAACTTGACGTGCGTCGATGTGGTTCGGGCGAATTGGTTGTACATCACGATCCAAAGTTGAGTGATGGTCGCATAATTTTTTCTGTTGACAAAGGAGATTTGCCAACTCATATTCCGACATTGGCTGAAGCGCTCGATGCTTGCGGTTCAATGTGGGTAAACATTGAAATTAAAAATGACCCTAAAGAGCCAGATTTTGACCCTCAAGAAGTAACGACTCGCAAAGTCGTTGATTTTCTGCGCGAACGAGGCTCGCTCGATCGCTGGCTTATTTCGTCTTTTCGGCGCGAGACCGTTGACCTAATTCGCAGCCTGATGCCAGAACTAAAAACGGCATGGCTAGTGATGACTATTGATGATGCGCAACTCGAGACTGTTGCAAGTGAGATGGCTAGTCAGGGGCACACCGCGTTGCATCCGTGGGTGAAGCAACTAAGTCAGCGCATGGTCGACGTTTTTCATCGCCACGGTTTGCAGATCAACACTTGGACTTGCGACGACCCGAGAAGAATGCGCGAACTAGTTGAGTGGCAAGTCGACGGCATTTGCACCAACGTGCCCGACCTCGCCCTGCAAGTCATCAACTCGCCTAACTGAGTCTGAGCGAAGTCGACTGAGCGCAAATAGGGCCGAGACGCCGAACGCCAATTGGATTGCGATGATGCGTCTTGGAAAGTAGGTGACAATTTCGTAAGGCAGCAGTGGAATCAGATACAAAAATGGAAACACAATTGCCAACCAGGTGACTAGATCGCGGCTTCTTGTTTTGATCATGCGCACTAAAGCAGAGAGCCACAGCAAGTGAAAAATCAAGAATCCGATTTCGAGTGGCTCGAGCGGAAAATTAAATGTGAAGATCATGCGCAATTTTGTGAAGATGACTTCACGAACTCGTGAGTCACTGAAGAAGTTGAGCAACTCGCTGAGACTAATCTCGTAGTTGCCGCGCTGATTTGTGCCAGTAAAGAAAGTGAATGAGTCGCCGTAATACAGATTGTGTATCAGGCTCAGACTTGTAATCAAGCCGAAGACGATGGTCAGGCGGGTTCGCAGTACGAGATTGACGTAGCCAAGTTTCGACTTTAGGACGAGTTGAAGGAGCATAAAAATCAGAGCAGCACCAAAAACTTGCTCGGCTCTGAATTGAGAAGTTAATGCCGCTAAAACCGTAACTGCATAGGCAGTGCCAACTGAGAAGTGGCTAGAGAGAATTGCCGCAAAGCAAGACATGATCAGAATTGCGGCAACTAACTCACTTGCTGGTGCGCTGGCGAATGTTTGAAATATTTGCTCGCTCATCAAAAGAAGAATTGCGGTAACAAACGCAACGAAGTTGATGGTTGGCGAATTTTCTGAAACCAGTTTCGTGGCGTTTCGTGCCAAGAGCGCACCGACGAAGATGATCGCGATGCCAGAAAGAATTGCCAGAAAGACGTCATTTTCGCCAAAGATCAGGTGCTGAAGAAATATGAAATACCGATTTGCGGGTTGAAACCAGAACACAGCCTCACCGCCTTGTAGCGAAGCAGTATTGAAAATAGTTTTGGCGTATCCCTGGTAGGCGAGCCAGTCGCTGTCGCGACCACGAAATATCTGGAAGCCCCACCAATCAGCAGATTCGAGGCCATTGAACTCGCGAATGAATTTAATCATCGGCGAAGTGATTGCGATGAGTGCACCAACGAGGACGACGTACATGTCGATCGACTTTGCGCGCCAATGAACTATTGCTAAGGAGATTGCGACGACAACGGGAATAGCAGCGTGTCGATAACCCAACCAATCAAAACTTGTATATTCGATTATTCGTGAGACTGCTAACAGTGATATTGCGAACAAAACAAAGTTGGCTACACGGCTTCGCGATTTATCTATCGCCAAGCCAATTGCCACCAACATGCTTAAGCCAGTCAACGTGATGATCAACAAGTCAAAGAGATTGAGTGCAAATTTGAATACTGAACTGGGTTTAGTTTGCGGGACGGCATTTAAGGTTCGTAACGAGTCTGTATCGAGCGAAAACCAGGCCGCATCAAACGAGGCCTCGCTAGTTTGATTGATCTGCACAGTAGAAATGTCAGTCAGATTTTTCTGGTCGCGTCCAAGTTTTGCTACTTGAATTTCACGACTATTTGCATAGATGGCTACTAGCTCAAACTGTTCGCTTATTTTCGTAACACCTAAATTTTTGATCGAGAAATTGAAACCTGAAAACTCAAGATTCTTGTTGTTGAAAAGGGCGGAGACATCTTCACGTTGAACTGAGGGAGAGTCGGCAATTACTTCGCCGCTACTGTTGCGGACCTCGTATTTTTCTGGCGCAGAGTTTGAAGTCTTATCAATCGACCAGCCGCGCAAGTTGAGTGTGCTGTTTTTTAATGCCGAACTCAGTGACACAGGTTTGCCGACAAAAAGTTGAGCCCACGGCCCTGCAATTGCCGGTTGCGCATCTGGGACTACCGAAGAATCTAAATCGGCAAATTTGAAATCTAAGTTGAATTTACTTCGGCCCGGAG
>BJFV01000122.1 GCA_014190055.1 Actinomycetes bacterium | reverse complement strand
CAGCAGATGAGCAGGTTTATAAGCGACTGCATAATTTGGTCGAAGGTCTTTGCATCGCAGGTGGTTTACCCAAGCCGCGGGTTTATGTCATCGACGACCCGGCACCGAATGCTTTTGCTACAGGTCGTAACCCAAAGCATGCTGCGATTGCTGTTACGAGTGGGTTGCTAGAAAAACTTGATCGAGTTGAACTTGAAGGCGTTCTAGCGCACGAACTTTCGCACATCAAGAACTACGACATTTTGGTGTCGACTTTGGCCGTGACGCTTGTTGGTACGGTCGCAATTTTGACCGACCTGGCGATTCGCATGATGTGGTGGAACGGTGGGCGAGTGAGTCGCTCTTCAGATCGCCAGAACTCGAGCAACCCACTTGCGCTCGTGGGTTTTGCATTACTGATTATTGCCCCGATTATCGCTCGCGTCATGCAAGCAAGTGTGAGTCGCCGTCGTGAAACTTTGGCAGATGTCTCGGCTTGTCAATTAACTCGGTACCCACCGGGTTTGATTTCGGCTTTAGAAAAACTTCAGGCAGACAGCACAGTTACGCACTCAGCCAGTATGGCCACGGCCCATATGTGGATTGAGCAGCCTTTATCGGGGGTGAATGACGCAGGCAGGCTAGGTGGATTTCATAAACTGTTTAATACCCACCCACCGCTCTCGGAGCGAATAGCACTCTTAAGGGAGATGTAAAAATGCTTAATCGTCACACTCAAAAACTTGTTGCATTGTTTGCCGCTGGAGTAATAGTTGCAAGTTGCAGTGGCTCATCTGACTCGTCAAGTTCGCAGAGCGTTGAAACAACTGCTGCGAGCGTCGAAGAGACGACTACAACGACGACAATTCCAATCGTTAGGGCCCCACTGACCGGTGCGCAAGCACCAGACGAAACGGTCATCGGTCGACCAGCAATGGTCGTCAAGATTGACAACCACCCGAAGGCGCGGCCGCAATGGGGTTTGAATCAGGCTGACATTGTCTTCGAAGAAAACGTCGAGCAGTTGACTCGTTTCGCTGCGGTGTTTCAATCACAGGGCAGCGACCCAGTTGGTCCGATTCGCAGCGGTCGTTTGCAAGACATTGATCTGCTTGCATCGTTAAATGCTCCGTTGTTTGTTTGGAGCGGTGGCAACGCAAAAGTTACGTCTGAAATTAGAAATTCGACCATGATCGATTTGAGTCATTCGGCAGCAAATGAGGCCGGAGGTTTTAGACGCGAATCGAGTCGTGTGGCTCCGCATAACTTGGTTGCTGAAACTTCAAAATTGTGGACACTCGCGCCTGCCGATGCCAAACCACCCGTGCCACAGTTCGAATATCGCGCTGATGGCGAAACTGTGCCATCAGGTTCAAAGCCTTCTGGTGCGGTAAAAATCTCGATGGATGGTGTCGATGTGATGTGGGAGTGGAGCCCAGAGAATCTGACTTTCGTTCGTTCACAAGACGACAAACCGCATGTTGACATGGACGATGTTCGCGTAAATGCACCGAATGTGATCGTGATGTCCGTTGTCTACGGCAAGTCGGGTTCGAGTCCAGTTGCCAAAACAATTGGTAGCGGTGAAGTTTGGGTCTACACCGCAGGTGCTTTGATTCAAGGTTCATGGGAGCGAACCGACCCGCTCAAACCATATGTGTTTAAAGACACAAAGGGCGCAGTTATCAAACTCACACCAGGTCGTACTTGGGTAGAGGTAATTCGGGCGAAATCAGCGGTTCATATTCCTGAGGGCATTGACACCGCCAGCGTTCCGTATCCATAGAAACTCAAAAGAGAACCTAAGTTTGAGTTCGCTACGATAAGTCGTAGTAGTTGAAAGGTTTATTCATGGCCAAGCGCGAATTCGAAAATAAAACGCTCTCTTCAACTGGGTCAATGATCGTGAAGCGTGGCCTGGCAGAAATGCTCAAGGGTGGCGTAATCATGGACGTCGTCAACCCCGAGCAAGCCAAGATTGCTGAAGATGCGGGCGCATGTGCGGTAATGGCACTTGAACGCGTGCCGGCAGATATTCGTCGCGACGGTGGTGTTGCACGAATGAGTGACCCCGAAATGATTACGGGTATTCAGGCGGTTTGTTCAATACCAGTTATGGCCAAGGCGCGCATCGGACATTTCGTCGAAGCGCAAGTGCTTGAATCGCTTGGTGTTGACTTTATTGACGAGAGTGAAGTTCTCACCCCGGCTGATGAAACGCATCACATCGACAAGTTGAAGTTCACTGCGCCATTTGTTTGTGGGGCAACGAATCTTGGTGAGGCGTTGCGACGCATTAGTGAAGGCGCAGCGTTGATTCGTTCAAAAGGTGAAGCGGGCACGGGCAACATCGTTGAAGCAGTTCGTCACCTTCGTTCGATAATTGGTGACATTCGCAAAATCACGCAAGCAGACTCAGCCGAACTTTTTGACTGGGCCAAAAAATTGCAGGCACCGTTGCCGCTCGTTCAAGAAATTGCTGAGACCGGTTGGCTGCAGGTGCCACTGTTTTGTGCCGGTGGCATTGCGACGCCAAGTGATGCTGCCCTTGCAATGCAACTTGGTGCACAAGCCGTGTTCGTTGGTTCGGGCATTTTCAAGAGCGATGACCCTGCACCGAGAGCAAAGGCGATCGTTGAAGCAACAACTCACTTCCGTGACCCAGAGATCATCGCCAAGGTGAGTCGCAATCTGGGCGGGCCGATGACCGGCATTGGTATGGACAAGATTGAACAGCGATATGCGGAGCGTGGCTGGTGAACGATTCGAGGCCTCCAGGTGGTTCGCGTCTCGCAATCTAAATCGGCGAAAGTTGTCGGTGTATTAGCCCTCCAAGGTGCATTTAGTAGTCACACAAAAGTTCTTGACTCAATTGGTGTCTCGACACAAGAAGTAAGAACCCCGCAAGATTTGGCGTCTGTAGATGCGCTTGTTATGCCGGGTGGCGAGTCGACAACGATGTCGCAGTTGCTTGAATCATCTGAGTTGTTTGAGCCGATCAAAAAACTTATTCATGAAGGTCTGCCTGTTTTCGGCACCTGTGCCGGAATGATTCTGTTAGCGAGCAAGATTATTGACGGTCGTGATGATCAGGTTTCTTTTGGCGCAATTAATATCGAAGTCCAGCGCAATGCCTATGGACGGCAAATCGACAGCTTTGAAGCCGATATCAATGTTGAAAGTTTTGACAGCCCGTTTCATGCGGTTTTTATTCGAGCTCCGCGAATCGTCAAAGCCGATGGGTCAGTTGAGATTTTGGCTGAATTCGGTGACGACATAGTTTTGGCCAAACAAAAGAATGTATTAGTCGCTTCATTTCACCCCGAACTTTCGCACGATAAGCGAATTCATGAGATGTTTGTAAAGGAGATTTAAAAATGTCGGGTCACTCTAAATGGGCAACAATCAAGCACAAGAAAGCAGCGATCGATAAAGTTCGCGGCAAGACATTCGCAAAGTTGGCGCGACTGCTTGAAGTTGCCGCACGCGAGGGTGGTGGTGATGTTGCTACGAACGCTTCACTGCGCACGGTTGTAGCAAAAGCGAAGGCTGCATCGATGACCAACGACGCAATCGAGCGTGCGATCAAACGCGGTATGGGTGAAACCGACGGCAAAGCATACGAGTCGGTCACCTACGAGGCTTATGCGCCCGGTGGTGTGGCGATGTTGATCGATATTTTGACTGACAATCGCAATCGCACGGCGGCAGATGTTCGCATCATTTTTTCGAAGCAAGGCGGCTCGATGGCTGCGCCAGGCTCTGTTGCTTGGCAGTTTTCTCGTAAGGGTGTAATTCTTGTGCCGAAGTCAGCAAGCGAAGAAGATCTAATGACGATTGGTTTAGATCACGGATTAGAAGACATCACTGCAGAAGAAGAAATGTGGCATGTCACTTGCGACCCGAGCCAGGTTTATGAACTCAAAGCGGCACTCGAGTCTGCAAAAATTTCAGTGAGCTCGGCGACGTCGACAATGCTCTCAGCCAATACAGTCACAATTAATGATCCCGACGAAGCGAAAGCGATATTAAAAATTATGAACGAACTCGATGACAATGATGACGTACAAGATGTTTACGCAAATTTTGATATCTCCGAATCACTGATGCAGG
>BJFV01000121.1 GCA_014190055.1 Actinomycetes bacterium | reverse complement strand
GATTCTTTGACAAGTTCGGCTATCAACCGACGGTTCAGCTTGATTTCTGATTTATCTAAAAGGTCGCTGATCAGAGATTCAATCTCTTGGGTTGACATTATGAGAGTTCGGCGGCTTTTAGGGCCAAGACAGAAATCAATTCGTCAAAACTCTTTTGAAATGACGCCACACCTTCGCGCTCCAGCTTTGCTGCGACGTCAGAAACATCGATGCCGACCGACCCAAGTTTCTGCCACTCTTCGTGGGCGCGATCAACGCCCTGAGTAATTGTCTGCTTGAGAGTGCCATGATCACTAAAGGCATCGACCGTTGCGTCGGGCAAGGTGTTAACTGTATTTTCGCCGATCAGACTGTCTACATAAAGCGTGTCTGGATACTTAGGATTCTTAGTTGACGTAGACGCCCAAAGCGGTCTTTGAACTTTTGCGCCAAGTTTTTCGAGTCGGTTCCAATTCGGACCCGAGAATGTCTTTTGAAACATCTCATATGCAATTTTTGCTTGATTGATTGCAGCAGTACCGAGTAATGCTTCGGCCGAAGAATGCGCACCGGTGATAAGACGCTGGTCAATTTCAGTGTCAACACGTGAGATGAAGAAACTGGCAACACTGCTGACTGATCGAACCTTGCTGGCATCAGATTTCGATAAAAGATCCAAGCCACGCAAATATGCGTCCATCACCTCTTGATATCGCTCGAGACTGAAAATTAGAGTCACGTTGACGTTGCGTCCCTCGCTGATCATCGTCTCGATGGCGGGTATGCATTCTGAAGTTGCGGGAATCTTGATCATCACATTGGGGCGCGAAACTTTGTTGTCGAGTTCGCGTGCACTTTTTAGGGTGCCAACACAGTCATGGGCGAGTGCTGGATCTACTTCGACGCTTACATAGCCATCAAGGCCCTTTGACTGTTGATGGAGTGGCTCAAAAACATCAAGAGCGCTGTGAATATCTTTAAGTACTAATTGCCAATAACTGTCAATCGGCGAGAGTTTCTGACGGATTAACTGAGAAAATTGTTGCGAATAATCTTCAGATCCTTGAATTGCTTTTTGAAAAATTGTTGGGTTAGAAGTAAGACCGCGTATGCCACTATCACGAGTCGTGGCTAGTTGACCCGATGTGATGTAACTGCGCTTCAAATTATCGAGCCACGGACTTTGCCCAAACTCAGCAAATAGAGACTTCAGTCGATCGGACATTTAAAGTGACTTAACTTTATTGACGATTGCTTCAACACTGATGCCAAGTTCTTTAAGTGCTACCGCGCCGGGTGCACTCGCACCAAAACGATCTATACCGATTGTGTGATCGGCATACTTGTGCCAGCCGAGAGTAACTCCAGCTTCGACCGAAACGACGGGCACACCTGCAGGAAATATCTTCGCGTCCTGCGACTTGTCGCTACGTTCGTATCGGTCCCAACTTGGCATCGAAACGACCTGAGCCTTAATGCCAATCGTCATTAATTGTTCGGCAGCCTGTGTGCACAGACCGACCTCACTGCCTGTGCCAACAAGTACGACGTGCGGGTTGGCAATTGCTGAGCCAACAATTCCGACTCCGTCCTTTACCGCCGAGCCGTCAGTGACACTTAAAACATTTTGCCGTGACAGAACTATTGCGGTCGGACCGTCGTGATCGACAGCGGCGCACCAAGCAGCAACTGTCTCATTAGGGTCGGCTGGCCGAATAACTTGCAAATCTGGAATTGCTCTTAGTGCAGCCAAATGTTCAACGGGCTGATGGGTTGGGCCATCTTCGCCAACGCCAACTGAGTCATGTGAAAAAATGAAGACACATTTTGCTTTCGAAAGTGCAGCGAGGCGAATCGCCGGACGCATATAGTCAGCAAACACAAAAAATGTGCCGCAAACGGGCAGTAGGCCACCATGCAGAGCCATGCCAACAACGGCTGCCCCCATTGCGTGTTCACGAATGCCGAAATAAATCTGTCTGCCGTCTGGCGCAGACTCACTTTGAGCAATTTGCTTCGAAAGCTTTGTGCCAGTGTTACCAGTGAGGTCAGCTGAGCCACTGATCAAACCAGGAAGCGCAGGCAGTGATGCATCAAGAACTTTTTGAATTACTTGCCGAGTTGCAAAATTGGCAGTGCTGTCAAAATCCGGAAGCAATGATCTGAATGATGATGAATTCGGAGTTTCCCAAGCAGCGTCCCACAAATATTTTTCTGAAAGCTCGGCGATGTCGCTTGCATATTCGGTTGTAAGGCCATGACCGCGCGCTTGGGCAACCGATCGACACGCATTGACTAGATCATTCGGAGCCCAAAAGGGTTCATCGGGAATACCCATAACTTTTTTGGTTGCAGTTACATGTGCGGCCGTAAATGGGTTGCCATGAGCTTCGTGCGAGTCGGTGAAGTCAGGAGATGGGGTACCGATGTGGGATTTCAAAATGCACAAAGTGGGAGCACCCCGATTTGATCTTGCGCTAACAAGCGACTCTTCGAGTGCGTCAAGATCTTCAGCGATGTCGCCAAGTTGCATGACATTCCAGCCATACGAAGAAAAACGTTTTGCGACGTCGTCTGAGCAACTTAGCGACGTGGAACCATCAATCGTGATCGCATTGTCATCAAAGATGCATACAAGTCGATCAAGTTTCAGGTGTCCTGCTAAAGATGCGGCTTCATGGCTGATTCCTTCCATGAGGCAACCGTCGCCGGCGAGAACGAATGTGTTGTGATCGCAAGCCGAGGCCCCGAAACGAGCCCGTAAATTTCGTTCAGCGATAGCCATACCGACAGCATTGGCAAAACCTTGACCTAATGGGCCGGTGGTTACTTCGACTCCGGGTGTGTGGCCAGCTTCTGGATGCCCGGGTGTGGCAGAACCAAATTGTCGAAATTGTTTGAGATCGTTTAGCTCCACTCCATAACCGTTAAGAAATAGAAGGGCGTACTGCAAAATTGACGCGTGACCGTTGCTGAGAATAAACCGATCGCGATTCTTCCATTGCGGATTCTTAGGATCGTGTCGCATGATGCGGCTGTAAAGGACATGCCCAAGTGGCGCAAGAGCCATGGCAGTGCCTTGATGACCACTCTTTGCGGCAAGCGGTGCATCCATCGCGATGCCACGAATTAGGTTGACAGCATCACGATCTTGTTGGGCAGAAAGCTTCGTTACCACTGCGATAAAACTAGTTGGTTGAAAGACCTAACTCCGATTTGATGCTTCATCAACGGGCGGCAAGACGGTTAACGGAACAAGATGCCATTGACCCGTTCCGAGTCGACAATGGGCAAAGATTTGTGAATATTGCGTAATTAAGAGCTCACCTCGCACCAAGCGATACGTGAACTTGCCGGGCTCTACGGTGAACGGACTTACATTTCGGGCCAGCTGTTCGGCATCTTCTTGCGGCCCAGATCGAAAAATTACCTCGAGCACCGAATTGCCAGCTTCCGATGGTGGACAATAGATCAGGACGACTAAATGGGGATCGATCGTCACAGGAACAGGGGTTGGCGCAGCGATTGAGAAGAAAGCTCCCGTTAGGTCTATGCGGGTGCTCGGACCGGGCGCCTGACGAAGCGCAAAGTTCTCGACGAAAAGTGCTGAAATTATTTGCATCAGTTCGCAATTACACAGTTCGCGTTATCTAATTGCATCAGCCTTTCACACTACTGTTACAACGTGCCTGAATCGAAGCAAATCATGCTCTCAGAAGTGAAATCAAAGCAGATTCTTTCGAAGTATGGGGTTCCATTCACCACAGAGATTGAAGTTTCTTCGGTAGCTGATGCTGTGAATGCAGCAAATGAAATTGGCTACCCAGTTGCGATAAAGATTTGCGCCGATGCCATCAGCCACAAGACAGAGCGCGGTATGGTCAAACTAAATATTCGCACTTCAACCGAGGCCAACGATGCTTCGGTTGCTTTGTTAAGTCAAGTGAGACCCGAAGACGGTAAAACGTCGTTGCTAGTTGCGAAAATGGAGTCTGGTCGTCGCGAATTGATCGCAGGCGTCGTTGGCGATGAGCAATTTGGCAGTTTTGTGATGCTTGGCATGGGTGGAGTCTTCGCTGAAGTTTTAAATGACACCGCGTTTGCGCCGATTCCACTCAATTTGCAATCTGCGTT
>BJFV01000120.1 GCA_014190055.1 Actinomycetes bacterium | reverse complement strand
AATGTTCGAGTCAGCTCGTATTTATGTGGGCGTCTCGCTATCCGATGGAATTAGTGTTTCGCTCCAAGAAGCAATGGTGTGCGGGGCATTTCCGATACAAACTGATACTTCATGTGCGGCTGAGTGGATCGTTCATGAGAAAAGCGGGTTTATTGTTAAGCCAAACGATCACAATGGTCTAGTGGAATCGATCAGAACTGCGCTCGAGGACGACGATCTTGTTGACAGCGCTGCCCAGATTAATTACGAAGTGGCACATAAGCGCCTTGACAAATCGAAAGTGCTAGCGATTTCAAGCAATTTTTATAATTCGGTGTCTAATTCAATATCAAACAACAAGAGATAGATTTATCCTGTGACTGATCGTGCGGTGTTTGCAATTGAGGTAGCACTGGTTGCATTTGCTTTCGCGATACATGTTGTTCGGCTTTCAAAAAAGCGACTTTTGAGTTTCAAATACACAATTGGCTGGATGTCAGTCTGCCTATTCGGAATTTTTGCATCGCCACTGGTTTTCTTGGTTACACCGTTGGCAAAAACGTTACGGCTTACTCCCACTGCTCTCTTAGTGGCTATGTCGACGATTGCCGTAGCGGTAATTTTGATCCAGTTATCCGTCAGTATTTCGGGTAACCAGAGAAAAATGGAGACACTAGTAAGAGAAAATTCTTTATTACGCGAATCCTTAGGTATCTCCATGAAAGACAAAAAATCTGAAGAAGCTTAATAATCAAAATGTTTTAGTTGTTGTTCCTGCATTAAACGAGCAAGAAACTATTGGCCAAGTTATTGAGGATGTAAAAAAGTTTGGCTTCTCAGTTTTGGTTATCGATGACGGATCGTCTGATGAAACTTCGTATCGAGCACGTGCGGCAGGGGCTTCGGTTCTTGAACTCTCGATGAATTTAGGTGTCGGTGGAGCTCTGCAAAGTGGCTTCAACTTTGCTCTTAGACATAACTATGAGGCTGTCGTTCAAATTGATGCAGACGGTCAACACCCTGCCGATGAAATAAATAATTTAGTTGACCAAGCAAACGCCACCGGCGCAGATCTTGTTTTAGGTAGTCGATTTTTGGCTGACTCGCCCTCGATGTACGTATCTATTACTAGACGTTTTGCAATGGGGATTTTAAAGGCTGTGGCATCTCAGGCTTGTAGAACTCAAATCAGCGACTCTTCTTCAGGGTTTCGCTTGATTCGTAATCCGCTTCTTTCGCATTTTGCTAAGTCATTCCCAAGCCACTATTTGGGTGACACTTTTGAAGCGCTTGTTATAAGTGGCAGAAGAAGGTACAAAATTGTTGAGATCCCCGCGTCTATCGCCGATCGCAAACATGGACAGTCGTCCGCATCGAGCAAAGTTGCAATTTTGCTTATATTTCGTGCTCTAATCGTGACTACGTTTGGTCTTCACTTTCAACTTCCTAAAAAGGTCGTTGGCGGGGCAGACTAGAAGAACAACTTCAGCATCAGGAGATCAAAATGAAAACAGCAGTGATTGTCGACGCAGTTCGAACACCATGTGGCAAGCGAAATGGTCGTCTTAAAGATTGGCATCCAGTTGATTTGTCGGCACACAGTTTGAAAGCTCTTGTTGAACGCACCGGCATTGACCCTGCGATTATTGACGACGTTGTCATGGGCTGTGTAATGCAGGTTGGCGAACAAAGTCTGAACGTTGCACGAAACGCGGTTCTTGCTGCTGGTTGGCCAGAGAGTGTTCCAGGTACGACTGTTGATCGTCAATGTGGCTCGAGCCAACAAGCCGCTCACTTCGCTGCCCAAGGTGTTATCGCCGGAGCATACGACGTTGTAGTTGCCGCAGGTGTTGAAGTGATGACTCGCGTACCGATGGGTTCATCGATCGCCGAAGGAAAGCATGGCTTTCCGTTTGGACAAACTGTGCAAGCGCGATATGCAGCCGATGGCGGTCTTGTTAACCAAGGTATTTCTGCCGAACTAATCGCCGAAAAATGGAACATCACTCGCGAAGACATGGATCGCTACGGTGTTCGCTCGCAAACTTTCGCCGCACGTGCAACAAAAGAAGGTCGATTTCAAAATGAAATCATCCCGACACTTGACTCTGAAGGCAAAGTAATGACAACCGACGAGGGCATCCGTGAGTCGACTCTCGAAAAACTGGCAACTCTCAAACCGGCATATCGCCCACTTGAAGATGGTGGCAAAGTCACAGCAGGTAACTCATCGCAAATTACCGATGGTGCGACCGCAGTGCTGATCATGTCTGAAGAGCGCGCCAAACAACTTGGTCTGAAGCCTCGTGCACGTTTCGTTAATTTCGCACTCGCAGCCGAGAATCCTCGTTACATGTTGACTGCACCGATTCCGGCGACGAAGAAAGTGCTCGAGCGAGCAGGATTAACAATCGACGACATCGACCTAGTTGAGATTAACGAAGCTTTCGCATCGGTGGTTTTGGCTTGGGAGAAAGAGCTTCACCCAGACATGGAGAAAGTAAATGTCAATGGTGGTGCAATTGCTTTGGGTCATCCGCTTGGCGCTTCGGGTACTCGTCTGATGACGACGCTGTTAAACGAACTTGAGCGCACAGGTGGTCGTTATGGCTTGCAGACGATGTGTGAAGGTGGCGGGTTAGCAAATGCCACAATCATCGAACGCCTCGGCTAAATGATCTAAACCCGAAATGTGGGGATCAATAATTTGGTTCGGCCTTGGCCTCGCACTTCTCTATTTCATTTGGAAGATTGGTCTCGGCATGTTGCGTGGCATGACATCCACGCTTCCGCCGCCACCTCCAGCAGGTGAAATGCGCCGTATCAACGTGCGTTATCGATGCTCGAGTTGTGGCACTGAATTACGAATGACAATGGCACCAGACCAAAACCCACCACCACCAAAACATTGTTTAGAAGATATGGATCTAATCGCGCCGATCGATTGAAATTGATCAGTGATATTTAGTTGCGGTATATAAACCACCAAGAACCGCAAGCAAACCAGAAAATAAGTACCAATTGTTGCGACCACCAGGTACGAAACCTAGGTAGTAGAGCAAGATCACCAATGCGCCAAGACCAAGCAAGGCGAACATCAATACAGGTACCCATGGTGGACTAACACGTTGTTCACGCAAAGTC
The DNA here is from genome assembly GCA_014190055.1 of Actinomycetes bacterium. Classification (GTDB taxonomy): domain Bacteria; phylum Actinomycetota; class Acidimicrobiia; order Acidimicrobiales; family Ilumatobacteraceae; genus BACL27. Next base: position 1,027 of record BJFV01000120.1, on the reverse strand, counting down.
GGCGGCGTATATCGCGAAGAGGCGTCAGCAATATTTTGTCCGTGCATTGAATGCGTATCCGACGTATCGAGGCGATGGGTCTCATGTACTCGGCCTGGCTTTGTGCCTTTTGGAGTGGTTCGACCACCACCGCGTCGCTTTTGGCTTGCCATAACTTCATTAAGTGTAGGGGATTAAATCACTTTGTAATTGCTTAATTCTCAGGCAGGCTGAAGCTAATGAATAGAACTGGTGCACGAATTTTGGTGATCGATAACTATGACAGTTTCGTTTACAACCTCGTGCAATATCTTGGCGAACTTGGGGCACAGCCGATTATCGTGCGCAACGATCAAACCACTGTTGACGAAGCGTTTGCACTGAAGCCCGATGGAGTTTTGCTTTCGCCGGGCCCTGGTCAACCGCAGGATGCAGGAATCTTGTGTGAATCTATTCGCAAGTTTGCAGGTGTTACACCGATTTTTGGCGTATGTCTCGGACACCAAGCAATCGGACATGTATTTGGCGCTCAAATTGTAAATGCGCCAGAGATTCAACACGGCAAAACTTCAGAGATCAGCCACAACGGCATCGGTGTTTTTGAAGATATCAATTCGCCGATTAATGCGACTCGTTACCACTCACTTGTTATCGAACCAAGTTCACTACCAAGCTCGCTGATGGTTACCGCATCAACATCTGACGGCGTCATCATGGGTGTTCGCCATCGCGAGTTAGATATAGAAGGTGTGCAGTTTCATCCTGAAAGTGTGTTGACCAATCATGGCCACGAAATAATTAGAAATTTTCTTAAGCGTTGCAAAAAATAAAATTATGGCGTAACTGTTGCTGCGCGACCAATTGTCAAACGAATGATGAACCCAGGGTCAACCAATGTTCCAGCATCGGTGCCTTGTGTAATTACCTTGCCAATGTTGAGGTCATTTGTGGGCACGTCCTGATATTTGATTTCTGGTGTTAGTCCAGCAGTTGCCAGTAAAGCACGCGCGTCGACTTCAGATTGACCCTCTACTTGCGGTACAGCCAC
>BJFV01000119.1 GCA_014190055.1 Actinomycetes bacterium | reverse complement strand
ATCCAAACTGTTCTGAATACCTACTGACACACCAGACGGCACAGACGTTTTTGTTGGACCTAAAAATATTGCCAACGAAATTTTTTGTTAACGAAGTCGCAGATCAAGAAGTGCGACCTAGACGCATGCTTTTGACATATAGTTTCCGCGAATTGGCGCAGCAGCCTCAATAAAACTTTGCGCTGTCGAGTCATGGCGCAGCATCGGCACAAGAAACCGTGAGATAACTTCGACGCAGTTTTCTAAATATTCAGATGAGTAGTTCGGCTCGGTGCCCGCAACGCATTCTCCCCAACCAGAAGTTTCATCGCCAACCGCGCGAATGTATAGCAAGTCGCGCGATGTATCTGTGCCGAATGATGTTCGAAACGGCGACACAAGGTCTATGCCACCTCGCCAAAGCTCAATCGCCCGCAGCACTTTTTATCTCACCTTCGAACTAACGACATATGAACCATCTGACGTGAATCCTCGCACAAATTTTGCGGTGGCAAAGGCCGATTCGAACTTTTCACGTTGAGTTAAACGTGCTTTACGAACAAGCACTTGGTCGGCAGATTTTCCACTTTGCCGCAATGCGACAATGTCGTGTGGGGTTTCAATAAGTTCTTCGCCATCTTCGCTAGAGACTGTTTCAGCATGTGGTGCAATGTCGCAGCCCGCAACTTGGCGCTCGACAACAAGTCGATCGGTATTGTCACCAGAGTTAATGACATCGTTAAGTTCGCCGTAAAAGTCGCGGTGGTAACTCACGACCTTGGCGCCGAGCGTAACCAAATTGAAATGCGCATTTCGCCTTACCAACGGATCAAATGTCCATGAAATCGCGGCAAAGTCATTCTCTTTAGCCCATGCCCACTGATGCTGTTTCAGTGCGCTTCCGATACCAGAGTTTCGAAGTTCGCTTCTAATGCCGGTCACATGTGAGTGCAGCTTGTTGTCATGTCGGCCAACTAGAGCCAAAGAACCGCCAACAATTTGTCTCTTGCCAGACAAGTCGCTGCTGGCAAGGCTCGCATATCCGCCAGAGTGAACAACGGCGATGATGACATCTACCGAAATGGAGTTTTTCTCGCCCCATACCTCGGCCAAGAGTTGAGCGAGTTGTTGGGCTTTTTGCGGATCATTAACCAATTCGATAATCGCCATTTGAATAAACACTATCTATTCGGCAATGATTGACGGCATGGCTGTTGAAGTAACCATCGTTGATCACCCAGTTGCTGCTGAAGCGCTCACTCATTTGCGCGATGAAAATACAACGAATCAATTCTTTCGCGCCGAACTTCGCAGACTGTCTCTCGTCGTAGTTGCCGAGGCTTCACGACATTTGCCAACAATTAATACGCGTGTGCGCACACCGCTTGCCGAAACCGATGGCATCGCACTTGCAAGTCGACCAGTTCTGGTGCCAATTTTGCGCGCAGGTCTTGGCATGTTGCCAGCCGCAATGGAACTTTTACCAGACGCCGACATCGCAGTCGTTGGCGTACAACGCGATGAGAAGACTCATGAACCAAGTGAGTACGTTGCGAAGTTGCCATCACGCCTCGATGGTCGAACTTGTTTGGTGCTTGACCCGATGCTGGCAACAGGTGGTTCACTCGCCCACGGTTGCAAACTTCTCGCAGACCGTGGCGCACCGATGCCTCTAACAATTGCTTGCGTGCTAGCCGCACCCGAAGGCATCGAGTTTTTACGCTCGACCGGCATGAACTTGCACATCATCACAGCATCGGTTGATAGTCATCTAAATGAAAACGCTTTTATCGTGCCTGGCCTTGGGGATGCTGGCGACCGTCAATTCGGGCCCCCGCACTGAAAATTCAATTGTTAACCCGGCTATTAGCTAGCCAAAAAATGTTGCTGCAACGTCAGCAAATAGTTTCAAATCAATCGTGCGAGTTTGATTAGCGGTCACCGACATGTCGGCGGTTTCAATTTGTCCGGCTTTGAGTACGACCATCTGGCCGAACTTTTTGTTGTGCACGGCATCAACTGCCGCCAGCCCAAAGCGAGTTGATAAAACCCGGTCGTAACTTGTTGGAGTGCCACCGCGCTGAATATAACCGAGTTGTACAACACGCGTCTCAAAACCAGTGCGTGCCGAAATCTCAGGCGCGATCGCATGAGCGATATCACCTAATTTTTCATGACCATAAGCATCAAGCTTTCGCTCGGGAATTTTCATTGTGTTTGGCTTTGGCTTTGCACCTTCGGCAACTACAACCACTGACGCATATCGTCCGCGATCGTGGCGCTTGCGCACGATTTGCGAAAGTTCGTCGATATCAAACGGCACTTCAGGCACGACGATTGCCGTTGCGCCGCCGGCGATACCAGCCTGTAACGCAATCCATCCCGCATCGCGACCCATAACTTCGACAACAATCACTCGGTCATGACTTTCTGCTGTTGTATGCAGGCGATCAATCGCATCGGTAGCAATTTGCACTGCTGTTTGAAAACCAAAAGTTGCGTCTGTGCCGACGACGTCATTGTCAATCGTTTTTGGAACACCAACAATTGGCAGCCCATGTTGCTGGTGCAACATCGAAGCGACCGTCAATGATCCGTTGCCACCAATCACAATCAGTGCGTCAAGATTGAGATCTTTAAAAGTTTTCTTGCACTTTTCGACACCATCGTTCGTGTCGAAAGGACTGCCACGGCGGGTGCCGAGAATCGTGCCACCACGCGGCAAAATTCCGCGTACTTCTTTTGTCGTGAGTTCGATATATCGCTGTTCAAGCACGCCGTCCCACGCGTCGTAGAAACCAAGAACCTGGTCGCCCTCAACATCGCACGCTTTGCGAACTATCGCTCGAATAACTGCATTCAGACCCGGGCAGTCGCCGCCGCCGGTGAGTACGCCGATTTTCATTAGTTCTTAGTCGCCAACGCGACGGGCATCTTCGACCAAATTAATTTGGTAGATCACTTCATCGAGAGCATCAGCCGCTGAGACTGTTGAAAATCGCAATGGATTTTCTGGCGTCACACAACTTGGCACCGGTACCAACATCGTGCTTGGTTGCGGATGACAGAATTGCACGACGCTGTAGCGCTCACCCTCATAGCCAGGCGCCGCCACAACGCGATGCCAACCGATTGGCAAGACACCATTTGTGATTCGCTCAAGCATGATGCCTGAGTTAATTATCACGCGACCCTTTGGCGGAATCGCATCGATCCATTCACCTTTGTATTTGACTTGCAAACCTGGCGCTGTTGCACGCGGCAATGCGGTGATCAAATTAATGTCGCCGTGTTCAGCGGCCCAAACATGGCCCTGCTCCGGCAGTTGTTTCATCGACGGATATCTAATTGCACGAGTCAAAGCTGATCCATAACTAACCATCTCGTCGAAAAACGACTCGTGACATCCGATGCCGACAGCGATGATGCGCAAGAAACGAGTTTGCAAATCGATCATTGCATCGTGAAACTTGAACAACACATCGGTGATGCCCGGCACTGCGGCCTCGGGCAAAAGCGGATCTGGATACGACTGCGGATAGCGACGACGCAACGGATGCCCCTTAGGTATCGGCGTCGCCCAGTTGAGCATTTCTTTCCAGTCGGGCTTGTCACTCGACGCTGCAGTTTCGAGAAGAACACCCGTGTAACCGGTTTGACCATTCGTGCCATGGGCGACGAACTTTTGCTTTTCTTCGGTCGACTTCGAGAAAAATTCGGCCAACATGCCGTATGCGGTGTCGAGCAGATCTTCAGAAAGGTCGTGACTTGTGTAAACAAAACCAGTCTCAAGACTGCGTCGCACGCCGTCGACTACGGCCTTGCGCGCTGCCGCCGAACCTTGTTCAAACGCCAACAAATCAACATCAAGAATGTCGTCGCTCACCCCCATTACGCTATTGGCTGGTTACACTTTTTAATCTTTGCGGGTGTAGCTCAATGGCTAGAGTCCGAGTTTTCCAAACTCGTTATGCGGGTTCGATCCCCGTCACCCGCTCCAATCAACTAGTTCAAAGGCCGATAACGCGAAATCGTCATGACTTGGCATAGTTACAGCGCGGCCGAACTCGAGCGCGAATACACCCCCGCATCACGCGTCGAAAACATTCAGGTTTATTTGGATGAATACGCGCGCGCCGGCCAAGTCTCGCGCCAAAAAATAAGTCACGCCAAACTGCAATACGGTACCCATGACGATGCATGGCTGTGGCTGGCAGAAAACGC
>BJFV01000118.1 GCA_014190055.1 Actinomycetes bacterium | reverse complement strand
CCAACGATCTCTTCGCGGGCGTCATATTCGGTGTGCTCGTTGATCACGATTAGTTTTTTGCCCGTGATGCCGAAGTGACTCAGCAGTTTGCCCGAGTGCCGCGTATCTTCGCAGCAAATGATCTCAGCTTCTTTTAGCGCATCAATCGCGCGTTGCGACATGTCACCAAGATTGCCGATTGGTGTAGCCACAAGCACGAGTGCACCGCTATTAGTTGCAGTTCGCGAGTTGTGCGAAGAGTCGCTCGTCATGTGCGACGCGCTTCAAGTGTGTGGCCGACTGCGAGCCCCCAGTTTTCGAACGTGCCAGCACTTGCTTCAAGAACATGTTTGGCCTTGAGCACTGGCATCGCCAGCCGCGACGGCTTTATCTTCGAAATTTTGATCACCTGCATCGTGGCGTCGAGATAAGCGACGTCGAGTGGGCACTTGACACCAAAAGTGTGAATCCATTTGCAAGAGTCAATTAAAAGCGGTGTGTCAATTTCTGATTGACCGATAAGACCGCGACGACGTGACGCCACCGTTTCGGCGATGTTCAAACTTGAGAGCACTTGTGCCTGACAAACAAGCCAGCCAGATTTGAATTCAATGGCTCTGCTCATATTTATAGAGTATGCGCTTTAAAAGTTGCAGACCTTATGTATTGTGGCGAATTTCAAGAGTGTCGCCATCGACGACTTCATAGTCTTTGCCTTCAACGCGAATTTTGCCGAGATCTTTCGCCTTGTTCCATGAGCCGATGCGCAAAAGTTCGTCCCATGCAATGACGTCGGCGCGAATGAAGCCACGTTGCAGATCGCTGTGAATCTTGCCAGCGCATTCAGGAGCCTTGGAGCCTGCGTGAAAAGTCCAGGCGCGAGTTTCTTTTTCGCCAGTTGTAAAAAACGTACGCAAACCGAGCAGGTGATAGGCCGAGCGCACCATTCGCGGCAATGCACCTTCGCCAAGACCAAGTGCTTCGAGCATTTCTTTGCGATCTTTGGCGTCAAGTTGCGCAGCCTCGGCTTCAAGTTGCACGCTCATGCCGAGCACTTCAACTTGACTGGCACTCGCAGAACCCGGTGGGGCAAGTTCTTTGCGCACGAGCTCTTCAAATTCTGGAATTCGCGCCAAGTCATTTTCGGCGACGTTGACAACAGCCAATACGCGACGCGTTGTCAGCAAAAAGTGCGGCGCAAGCAGCGCTAAGTCGTCTTTCGACAATGTCGCACGATAGAGCGGTCGGCCCTCAGCCAAATTTTCTTGCGCACGAGTCAGTGCCCCAAGTTCTTCTTCGAGCGACTTATCCATTCGCGCCGCTTTTTGCATCCGATTGATTTTTGTTTCGACCGATTCGAGGTCGGCGAGTGCGAGTTCGATCTCGAGTACACGCAAATGTTCGAGCGGGTCACTCGGCCCCGGAATATCGTCGTCGGCGAACGCCCGTAACACGAACACAATTGCATCCACTTCGCGAATGTTGGCAAGAAACTTGTTGCCGAGACCTTCACCTTTGCTTGCGCCCTCGACCAAACCACCGATGTCGACAACTTCGACCGTTGCATAGACAATTTTTTGCGTCTTCGACATTTCGGCGAGCGCGTCGAGACGTGGGTCGAGCACCTTGGCCATGCCGATATTCGGATCTTTGGTCGCAAACGGATAAGGCGCCGCGAGCGCATTCGACCCGGTCAGTGCGTTATATAAAGATGACTTACCCGCGTTGGGCAGACCGACGAGACCAAAGCGTTCCATGAAGACCGTCACGCTATCTGTGTTGCGCCTCGGGCTGTGCCGAACAACCAGTCGCGAATGAGCATTCGTCTCGATTAATTGTTACTATGCAGATAGTGCTAATTAGTTCGCTAATTGGCAAACGATTTTGTAGTTAGTAATCCACCCCCAAGGAGCGCAAAAAGTGACGTCATTTGACCTCGATCTTTCGAAGTATCAACTCGGTTGGAGTGACGAAGTCGAATATGCATTTGAACCAGTCAAGGGATTAAACACGGGCGTCGTCGAGCAAATCTCGTGGTGGAAAGGCGAGCCCGAGTGGATGCGCAAAATGCGTCTGCGCTCGCTGCAAACTTTTGAACGCAAACCGATGCTCGACTGGTTCGCAGTCAACATGCCCGACATCGATTTTCAAGACATCTACTACTACTTGAAGCCAGCCACTGCGCAAGTCGACCAATGGGAAGACCTTCCTGAAGAGATGCGCAACACATATGAGAAGTTGGGCATTCCTGAAGCCGAGCGTAAATATCTGGCCGGCGTCACCGCGCAATACGAGAGTGAAGTTGTGTTTCACCGCAACCGTGAAGACCTCGAAAAACTCGGCATTCTTTTCTGCGATATGGACACCGCCCTTCGCGAATATCCAGATCTCGTCAAGCAATATTTTGGTTCGGTAATTCCGCCGGGCGACAACAAGTTCTCGGCGCTCAATACCTCGGTTTGGTCGGGTGGCTCGTTTATCTATGTTCCGCCAGGTGTCGAATGCGACATGCCGCTGCAGGCTTATTTCAGAATCAACTCTGAAAATGCTGGCCAGTTCGAGCGCACGCTGATTATCGCCGATGAAGGCTCGAAAGTGCACTACATCGAAGGTTGCTCGGCACCTGTTTATACGAAAGATTCGCTGCACTCGGCAGTTGTTGAAATTGTTGTCAAGCCAAGCGCACACGTCACTTACACGACTATTCAAAACTGGTCGCCGAATGTTTACAACTTGGTCACCAAGCGTGCACGAGTCGAAGCCGAAGGCCACATGGAGTGGATCGATGGCAACATCGGTTCGAAACTGACGATGAAATATCCAAGCGTTTACTTAATGGGACCAAAAGCAACTGGCGAAGTTTTGTCGGTGGCTTATGCGGGCGCGGGGCAGCATCAAGATGCTGGCGCGAAAATGGTTCACGCGGCGCCAGAGACATCTTCGAAAATTGTTTCAAAATCGATTTCAAAAGACGGTGGCATCACTGCTTATCGCGGCCTAGTGCGAGTAGAAGAAGGCGCAACAAATTGCAAGAGCCATGTGCAGTGTGATGCGCTGATTCTTGACGAACAAAGCGAGAGTCGAACATTTCCATACATGGAAGTCGGCGCTCGCGACGCGCAGATCGGCCACGAAGCAACAGTTTCAAAGATCGCCGATGAGCAACTCTTCTATTTGCAGAGTCGCGGCTTGTCGCAAGAACAGGCGATGAGCATGATCGTCAACGGTTTCATTGAGCCTGTAACACGTACTTTGCCGATGGAATACGCCGTCGAATGGAGTCGTCTAATCGAATTGCAAATGGAAGGCTCGGTCGGCTGAGACAAGCCAACTGCAGTAAAATTTTTTTATGGCGATGCGAACTGAGTGCAAACACTTTGAGAGTCGCACCTACGCAAATGGCGATGCAATGCGCCGATGTCGGCTCGACTTGGCACCTGATGCGCCATGGCGATGCCCAGACGAATGCGCCAAGTTTGATCATCGATCGGTCGACATTGGTTGGGCGCACGGTTCGGTCGTGCCGACTGCGACGCCTGCAGAACCAGCGAGTGTGCGCGACGGCAGTGCGGCTTCTGTGTTGAGCGAAGCCGAGGCGATTATCAACGCGATGGCTGACGACATTGCCGCAGAGATCAAAGAGAAGAAGAACAAAAAGAAGAAGCGCAAACGCAAATGAGCACACTCGCGCTGCCAACTGTCGATGAAGAGATCTGGCGATACAGCCGCATCGGCGAACTCGATCTAGACAGTTTTAAACTCGGCAAACTTTCAACCAAAGTTGAAGCTTCAAGTGCCGCAAAACAAATAATTTCGTCGTCGACGAATGTCGTGTCGCGTGTGGCAACCGACATTTTCGAAGACCTAAATGGTCAGCATGCTCAACTCACAGCGATAACGACCGCCAAGAACCAGGTTGTCGCAGAGCCAATTGTGATCACTCATTCGCTTGATGAGTCTGGCGTTGTTGCATATTCGCGGTTAGTTGTCGAAGCCAATGAAAACAGCGAAGTAACAATCGTCGAGCGCTTTGTGTCGAGCGCTAATGCGAAATCGCTGATCGTGCCTGTTATCGATGTTCGCGCTGCTCAGTCGGCACGGGTTACATACGTAGCGATCAATGAACTCGGCACGGCGACATGGCAAATCGGTTATCAACAAGCGGTTGGTCAACGCGATTCAACGATGCAGATGTTTACGGTTGCACTGGGTGGCGATTATGCACGTATGCG
>BJFV01000117.1 GCA_014190055.1 Actinomycetes bacterium | reverse complement strand
GCCGAGAACAGATAAACGTCGTCAGCCGACCAGGTGCACCAGACAGAATCTCCGACACTAAACCGAGACGGGTCCGTGCGACTCACCTGGACTAACAAGTCCCGTGACCCAGCAGTTACGACATATTGCAGCACGTCACCAAAGTGCGATACACCTGCAACTTTGGCACTCACATAATTGGCGTCAGAGCTTGGCTTTGTTGCCGAGAGGTTGATTGTTTCGGGTCGCACTGCGGCGAGTGCATCTTGACCAGCGGGCACAGTTTCTTCAGGTCGCGTTGCCACAAAAACTGTTCCGTCGTTGGCCTTTGCGCCATTGGAGGTTGCGACGCCTCGCCAAAAGTTGTTTCGCCCAACAAACCCCGCGACAAACGCCGACGCTGGTCGTTCATAAACAGTTTCAGGGTCGCCAAGTTGCTCGACATGGCCGTTGAGCATGATCGCAATTCGGTCGGACATCGACATCGCCTCTTCTTGATCGTGTGTAACAAAAACAAACGTGATGCCCAATCGGCTCTGCAAGAGTTTCAATTCGATCTGCATCTCTTCGCGCAACTTTCGGTCAAGCGCACCTAGAGGCTCGTCAAGCAACAAAATACTCGGCCGATTCACCAAAGCACGCGCCACCGCAACACGTTGTTGTTGCCCACCCGATAATTGACGCGGCTTTCGATTGGCCATCTTCGACATCTGCACCATGTCGAGTGCCTCAATTACTTTGCTGCCAATTTCGCTTTTCGAAACACCCTTTTGTCGCAAACCGTATGCAACATTTTCAGCAACACTCATATGCGGAAACAATGCATAGTGCTGAAACACCGTATTCACATCGCGCTTGTATGGCGGCACACCTTGCACATACTCGCCACTGATTCGAACAAAACCTTCATCAGGCTGCTCAAATCCGGCCAGCATTCGCAGCGTTGTTGTTTTGCCACAACCGCTCGGGCCAAGCAGCGACAAAAACTCACCTGACTTAATTTCAAGATTCAATGAATCAACTGCAACGACATCGCCATAACGCTTCGTGACGTTGACAAGTTCTACCGAACCACGTTCACTTCCCACTAATTAAGCCCACCAACTTCGCTCACTTGCTCTAACCCCCACGCGCACGACCAACTTGAAATCAAGCATTGCATATTTCTACTAGATTTGAGCACATGACGACCCCAGCAATCAAAACACTGGGTGTACCCAAAGAGACTAAAACTTCTGAGGGACGAGTTGCCCTAACTCCCGACGGCGTCCGCGAACTTGAACGGCTGGGGGTAGAAGTATTTGTCGAGACTACGGCGGGCCTCGGCGCCTCAATCGAAGACCGTCAATATGAGGCAGCTGGCGCAACGATCGTTCCGACTGCGGCCGACGCATGGTCGCAACAAATGGTTGTCAAAGTCAAAGAGCCAACCGCGAAAGAATTCGATTACCTTCGACCCGACCTAACTCTCTTCACTTATCTGCATCTTGCGGCCTACCCGAAAGTCGCCGAGGCGCTACTCAAAAATAAGACGACATCGATCGCATACGAAACTGTTCAAGAGTCAGATGGTTCGCTTCCGTTACTTGCGCCAATGAGCGAAATCGCCGGGCGAATCGCCACCCAAGTCGGCGCGTTCTATTTGCAAAGTCCGAACGGCGGTCGTGGCGTTTTAATGGGTGGTGCGCCCGGTGTTCATCCGGCAAAAGTTTTGGTGATTGGTGCTGGCAACGTTGGTTGGAACTCGGCATGGATCGCCGGCGGAATGGAAGCCGAAGTGGCGTTGCTCGACAAGAATCTTGATCGCTTGCGTTTCATTGACCAAATCATTCGCTCGCGAATTACAACTATCGCCTCAAATCGCGGCGCAATTGAGCGCTACATCGCACAAGCCGATCTAGTCATCGGTGCTGTTCTTGTCGCTGGCGCACGCGCACCAATTGTCGTTACCGAAGACATGGTCAAGACAATGAAACGTGGCTCAGTGATCGTCGACGTCGCCGTCGACCAAGGCGGCTGCATTGAAACAATTCACGAAACAACTCACAAAGAACCCGTTTACGAAAAACATGGCGTGCTGCACTATGCCGTCGGCAATATGCCGGGCGCGGTGCCTCACACGAGCACCTATGCACTCACCAACGCGACTTTGCCCTATCTAATTGATGTCGCCAAACTTGGCACAAAAATTGCGGCGCAAAGCGACGAGCGCCTGAAACTTGGCGTCAACACGGTCAATGGCGAGATCACAAATCTTGCGGCAGCAACTGCACTCAACAAAACTGCTGTTGATTGCTTAAAAGTTCTTTAGAACTAGTCGCAGCAACTATCGCGCCAGCCGCAACCTGAACACTTAAAGTGTGCGTGCTCTGCATGCAGAGCCGAACCACAATGTGGGCACTCTGAGAAAACTGCGTGACGTGTGCGACACGAGTCGGCGACAACTTGTTGCGCCACTTGCACTTGTTCGAAACTTATTTTGCTATCGGTTTTTGTTGCGTCCACAACTCAATTATTGCACTAGCGTTAAAGCGATTCGCGCATGACTGATACGACTGACTCTTCAACACCGGTCAGTCGACGAAATCGCCAGTTCAAGTCAGGCAGTGCTCGCGCCGCATTTCAGTCGCGTGATTTTCGACGAATTTGGTTTGGCTCGTTTGCCTCAAACATTGGTACCTGGATTCAAAACGTAGTTTTGCCTGTCTATATATATGGACGAACTGGCCGCGCCTCCTTCGTCGCGGTTGTGATCTTTGCTCAACTCGGCCCGATTCTGCTGTTGTCAATTCCTGGTGGTGTCATCGCCGATCGAGTGAATCGCAAGAAATTTCTCGTGTCAATGCAACTACTCCAACTCATGTGCTCGCTTTTACTCGCATTCTTTGCCGCCAATGACGTCGCAATCTGGCTGATTTTTGCCGCCCAACTCGGCGTCGGCATCGGCAATGCACTGCAGATACCTGGCTGGTCGTCGATGCTCACAACACTCGTGCCACCAAAAGATCTTCCTGGTGCGATCTCGCTTAATTCAACTGTTATCAACGGCGCGCGAGTAATCGGCCCAATAATCGTCGCAGTACTCGCACAATGGAACGTCACAACGGCACAGTTCTTTTCAATAAACGCCATCACCTATCTATTCGTCATTTTCGCGCTGATCAGTGTGAAAATTCCAGAATTCACTCGTGACACCACTGCCGGCTGGCGCAGATTCACGTTTGCATTCAAAATCGCCCGCGAACGTATCGTTGTCTCGCGACTAGTTTTAACTCTCGCCTCTTTTTCACTTCTCTCTTTGCCGTATGTCGGCTTATTTCCTGCAGTGGCCCAGCTCAACTTCGGCATCGAGTCACAAAGTTCGACATATAACTGGCTTTACGCAACCTGGGGGTTCGGTGCTTGCCTCGGCGGTCTTAGTGTTTCAACTGTTTTTGTCGACGTCGATAATCGCAAACTCATACGAATTGGCTTCGCAAGTTTCAGCGTCAGCATGATGGCGTTTGCACTTTCGCCAAATGTAAGTCTCGCATTCTTCTCTGTTTTCTTCCTCGGTGCTGCTTACTTTTTTACTACGACTTCGATGCAAACAGTTCTCGCCTCAGGCCTCTCTCCCGAAATTCGAGCACGCGTGATGGCTCTTTGGTTCATGGCATTCGGCGGCACGGTGCCGATCGGAAACTTAGTTTTCGGTCCGCTTATCGACCGTTACGGTTCACAATGGCTTTTGATCATGGGTTCGTTGTGGGCTGCAGTTTTGTGGTGGTGGTGCGACATTGAACGCATCGAACGCAATCGCAATGAAGTAGAAACAGTTCTATAAACCTTCGCAAAGTCGCACGAGACCCGTCACTTTCGACCCCTTAACCAGCGCGGCATCTTCACGACTGAGTTTTGCCAGCTGATCTCGCGCTTGGTCAAAACTCACAGCACCAACGTCATAGAGATCAGTGTTCACCGCAACCAACTCGATGCCTAATTCAGTTGCGTATTGACGAATCGCTTGATGTTCTTTTGCAGAATCAGCCAACTCGGCCATCAACCCACAAAAAGCAACTTTTCTTTTGGCGTTAATACTTGCGAGGGTCTCTAGTGCCGCGCGCATTGACGCCGGGTTCGCGTTATACGAATCATCAATCACGGTCGCACCCGACTGCAACTTTCGCATTTGCATTCTGAACTCAGAAATTTTCGCTGACGAAACCGCCGTCGATGCCGCGCCCATATCAATGCCAA
>BJFV01000116.1:2833-4248 GCA_014190055.1 Actinomycetes bacterium | reverse complement strand
GCGGGTGTTGCACAACAAGTTCAGTTATGCCACCTGCGCGCTCAACAACTTCGGTGCGGGCAACAAGGGTTTCGCCGACATAACAGTGGCCACGCAGACGCTCGGGCGACCAGCCAGGGCGGCGCACGAAACTTAGCGGCTCGGCTTTGATGCCCGTTGGGTGAGCCGAGTCACCGTAAATCAGATCAGTCGCCGTATTTTTATGGATAGCTTCGCGCACACTAACCAACGACTCGCGATACAAGCCGTCGCCGGCATTCAAGAAAATGACAAAGTCGCTCGTTTTGAATTCGTCGGCTGTCGCAACGACTCGCACACGGCGAAACGACCAGCGGCGTTGCAAATGTTTTACCGCATCTGGCACAGCACCATAAACAAACCACTCAATATCTTTCGACCCCGAAACGACAAGTGATTTGTATGTCGTGACTAAGTCGTCAAGCGTCGCACCATGCGCATCGGTGGCAACTAGAAACTCGCTCATACAGTCAGCTTCTTTATCAGTTTGCGCAACGGTCTTGGAATATTGCGGTAGAAAAATCTCAAAGGTCGCATCCAACCCGAGTGCACCCAGTTCGTTACATGCACCTGAGATGTGTTTGGCGGAAACGAATATTCGCGCACTTCGCCAAAACGCTCAATTTGTCGTTGCTGTTCGCGGGTTTGTGCCAGTTTGGCGAACTCGGCGTCGCGCTCGGCTAAAACTTCAATCTTTTTTTGTACGACAACAGGGTCGAATTGAGGCGACACCATGACTAGATAAGGATATCTAACAGCGTCAGGCGCAGTTAGATCATCATATTTAGCGCACCAGCCACCCGTTCGCCGAGTGCGACATCGCCAACAATTTTGATTCGGTCGCGAAGTTGCTCGCTTGTGGCACGACCAGTGGCGAGTTCGATGAAAACGTTGCTGTCGAATTCAATTTCGACAACTGGTGAGATGTCACTTGTTTCAACAACGGCCGCACGGCCATCTTTAACAGCGATCACTATTTTTCTTTGCACCGGCCCAGTGATCTTCACGATCGAAACAGAACCTTCGGGTGCTTTTGCGCGCTTACCGATGACCATTGGCAAAGTTCTGATTAGTCGGTCGACGCTTAGTTCTGCACACAGCGAACCTTGATTACCCGGCTTGTTGATTGCTCGACGAATATCTTGCTCGTGCACCCAACTATCCATGGCTCGAATGCTCAAGAAGACTGCCATCGGTGCTTTACCAATCGGTGTGTTTGACTCGGCGGTGAAATAACTCTCTGGTGCCGAATCAAAAAACGACTTGCGAGCAACGACAACTTCTTTGAACTCTTTCAGCACTTGTGCGCCGGTCAAATGTCGTCGTGAATCAACTTCATGCTCATTCATCTCGCCGATCGGGTTCTTCACATGCTGCAGATCAGTTGCTTTGTGTTG
>BJFV01000116.1:0-2158 GCA_014190055.1 Actinomycetes bacterium | reverse complement strand
CCGTAGGCAATTTCACGCTCCCACGGGTGTTTCTTGCCTTCTTCGCGATTTATTTCCTCGAGACTAAAAAACTTCCAATTGATTTCAAGGTCGATCTGCGAGCGAACTTCGCGAATCCAGATTGAAGTTTGATACGCCCACGGGCACATGATGTCAAAGAAGAAATCAATCTTGCGCGGCTTGCCGTTTGAACTCGCCATAAAGTTCAGGTTAGCCACCAAGCCGATGCCGAAAACGAGCCGAGGCTAGATTTGAATCATGCAAAGACCCACTCGATTCGCCCATACGAGATATTTGGGCGACAAGCGAACTCAATTCGTTTACGACGTCGACTCACTCGACGAAGCCAAATATGCAGCGTTGATTGACGAGATCTGCAATTCCGATGTCGGCATCTGTTTTGCGCCTGACACCTTGCCTGAGGCTCGCAATCGCGGATACACATTGGCGACCGAAGGTAAGACTCGTCGCCATCGCAAGCCTCACGCTTAAAACCGACCGAGTGCCACAACAGTGAACGGGTCGTTTCTTTCAAGTGGCATTTCGTTAGCGCGTTATCTCGCCAAGCCGTCAGGCAAAAACGGTGCGATACCAGGCATGTTGTTGTGTCACGGTTTTCCGGTTGCGATGAACGATGCACGACATTCGGCGAGCACGTTTCCAGAATTGATCGATCGTGTTGCCAACGAGTTGGGTTGGGCGGCGATGACTTTCACATTTCGTGGTTGCGGTGGCAGCGAAGGTGACTTTTCGATGCAAGGCTGGATCGACGATCTTCGTGCTGCAATCGATCATCTCGTTGAACAAACAACACCGAGCGGTGTCTGGTTGGTCGGCACAAACACTGGCGCATCGTTGGCTTTGTGTGCAGCAGCCGACGATCCGCGGATCAACGGTTGCGCATTGCTTGGCCCTCGCGCCGACTTTGACGACTGGGCTGCACAACCACGACGTTTCTTAGAACACGTTCGCGAGGTTGGTGCAATTCACAAACCAAAGTTTCCCGAATCGTTCGACGAGTGGTCGCGCGAGTTGCGCAGATTCAGGCCCACCGACGCAGCACGAAGGTTTGCACCTCGTCCGTTGTTGTTATTGCACGGCGACGACGACGAAGCCGTGCCGACTGCTGACTCGCGAGTTCTCGCCGAGGCACACGGTTCGGCAGAGCTTCAAGTTATTGCAGGTGCTGGTCACCGACTGCGTCATGATCCGCGAGCAATTGCAATGTTGTTGGGTTGGCTAGATCGCCAACGCTCCAACATGCCGAACTAAAAATTTATTTGCGATACCCGTTCGGGTGAGTGCTGTGCCATGTGTATGCAGATTCGACAATTTGTTGTAACGATTTTGTCGCGTGCCAATTTAATGTCTTATTCGCAAGTCTTGCGTCGGCATAAACGCTGACGGGGTCACCAGCTCGTCGCGCCGAAACTGTGTAGGGCACTTTGCGTTTTGCAATTTGCTCTGTGAGGTCAATCAGTTGCATCACTGACGTGCCATTGCCAGTGCCGATGTTGCAAGCCATTGTTTTGCCGCCTGATTCGAGATATTCAAGAGCCTTTAGGTGCGCAGCAGCCAAATCTTCGACATGTATATAGTCACGAATACAAGTGCCGTCAGGCGTGGCGTAGTCGTTGCCGTAAATTTCAAACTTGAAGGCGCTGTCTAAAAGTGCTCGCATTACACGTGGCAACAAATTTTGCGAGGTCGACCAATCTTCGCCGATTTTGTTATCGCTACTCGCACCAGCAGCGTTGAAATATCGCAAACTCACTGAGTTAATTGGCTGCGTCGCACGGACTGCAAGCGTGCTGAGATATTTTTCGACCGCAAGTTTTGTTTCGGCATAAACACTTTCGGGCACAGTTGGCATCGCTTCAGTCACAGGCACTGACTTTGGCGTGCCATAAACAGCAGCCGAACTTGAGAAAACGAACTTGTCGACTTTATTGTCAGTAAGTACTGCCAAAAGTTTTTCAGTTGACGCAACGTTGTTGCTCCAATACATCTCGGGCTTTGCCATCGATTCACCAACAGCCTTGTATGCCGCGAAATGCACAACACTTGTGACGCTTTGTTCTTTGCAAATTTTGGCAACAAGTTCTTGGTCGGCAATATCGCCAACTATCAGTTCGGCGTCAACAACAGCCTCGCGGTT
>BJFV01000115.1 GCA_014190055.1 Actinomycetes bacterium | reverse complement strand
AGAGACTCGTGTGTACCTCGATCGACGATTCGACCATCAGCCATAAACAACACCTCATCGGCCAAAGCGATCGTCGAAGGTCGAGATGCAACAATCAACAACGTATGACCTGTCGAGATGCTGCGAAGACTACTGATGACATTTGATTCAGTTTTAGGATCGAGCGCCGACGTCGTGTCATCTAATAAGAGAACGGGCCGGTCATGTGCGATAGCGCGCGCCAAAGCAACGCGCTGCCTTTGACCTCCGCTGAGACTGACACCCCGCTCACCCATCACTGTTTCGAGGCCTTGCTCAAGATCACCAACGAAGTCTTGGCACTGGGCAGCGGCAATTGCACTCATCACGCGGTCAGTACTGATGTCTGCATCAAGAGTGATGTTGTAGCGAAGTGATTCGGCGAACAAGAATGCCTCTTGAAAAACGAGTGAAACTCCACCCTCTTGGATTGCGACTGAACCTGAGTTTGGTTCAATCAAACCGGCGATCAAATGCAGCAACGTTGATTTACCGCTACCGGTAGCACCCACAAGTGCGACTATTTTTCCTGACTCAATTTTCATCGAGAGATCCTTAAGAACTGGAGAATCGTCTTGATGACTAAAGCAAAGGTCACTTATCTCTATCGCATATCCGTCAGACGCACGACGTATCTTCAAATTTGGATCATCAAGAATTTCTTCGTCTAATACCTCGCGAATTCGACGCCAACCAGCGACTGAGTGCGGAATTTCCGAAAATAAATAACCGATAATGCGAAGCGGAAAAATCAGCAACGTAAAGAGATAAATAAAGCTTGACAAATCGCCAACACTCATTTCGCCGGCTTTCACACGATACGCGCCAAGCACAATCAACAAAATATTTATCAATGTCGGTACAACATCAAGCATCGCTTCGAACACAGACCGAACACCAATCGCACTAATTCGAGCGTCCTTGAGGCGAGAAGAAATCTTTGCCAATCTCTCTGTCTCACGTACTTCGGCGCCAAAAGATTTAACCACCATGACGCCATCAAAGCTTTCGTGGACGGCCTCAGACAACGTACCGAGCTCCTTTTGTGCCACGTTGTAGAAACGATCAATTCGTCGCTGGTATCCGATGTTCAGTGTTAGCAAAATCGGAAACACAATTACTGCGAGCATCCCAAGTTGAAGATCTACGTACAGCATCCAGCTTGCCGAGACGACCATCATCACCACGACTGACGTCGAAAATGGCAGAGGTGCCAAGATCGCCACGCTCGCGTCAGCATCGACACCACAGCGAGCAACGATGTCACCGGTCATTCTTTGTCTGTGCCACTTGATTGGTTGCCCAACGATGTGGTCAATCACTTTCTCTGTGATCGTCTCACAAGTGCGCCATTCGGTGCGACCGGCGAAACTTCTTCTGATAACTACACCAAATGCCCTCAACAGACCGATACCGATAACGATTACAGAACCAGCAACAAGTGCCGCAAGATCGATCTCACCACTCTCAAAACGAACCAAAATGACACGGTCAATCATCCATTTAAGGCCGACAGACGATGCAACTGTGCAAATAGCGAACAAAGCAGCGCCTAAAACAGCAATGATAAATAGACGAGGATGAAAGCGGACTACTTCGCGGATCAGCTGCGAGGCTTCGCTTAATCTGCCCTTCGCATCTGCCTTGGCTGAGTCTCTAGTCACAATCGCTTCATCTACAAAACTCACTACATAGTTCTATCACTACAGACCATCACGTATCGTTGAAGCAATGAAATTCGTCTTGCGCGCAATTGTTGCAACAGCAATCGTGTTGATTATCGCGATGTGGGTCTATGCACTTTTCTTTGCGTCAAAAGTGTCTGTTAACAAATTTGAAGATCGTAACTGGGCGGTTCGAGCGCAAGAGAGATGTCTGGTCGCGAGAGAAGAACGAAAAAGTCTGTCAGATTATCGAGTCGTCGATTCGTTGGGTAAAGACGCACTCGTTGAGAGAGCAGCTTTGATTGATCTCGCTACAGACACCATTGAAAATTTTGTCAAAGAATTTCGTCAGACCCTGCCCTCAGATCCAAAGGGCCGAGAATTAGTTGGTCTCTGGCTTGACGACTACGAGATATACATTGCAGACCGACGGGAGTTTTCGAACAATTTACGTGCCGGAATCAACGAACGATTCGCCGAGACACCAATTGAAGGCCTACCAATTAGCGAAAAAATCGCAACTTTTGCCGCCGATAACGAAATGTCTTACTGCAAACCACCGATCGATCTGTCGATCTAGAAATGTGATCTCGCAGACCAACCCGAATCTTGCGAATACTGGCGAATGACTCGGGCCGGTGCACCTACGGCAACACAAAAGTCTGGCAAATCTCCGGTCACCACTGAGTTTGCGCCGACTGCAACATTTTTACCGATTCTTGACCCAGGCAAGACAACTACACCATGTCCGAGCCACGATCCGCTTCCTATTGAAACGGGTCGCTCCGGTTGACTCTGGAGCGATATTGGTCGTTGAACATCTTCATAGCCATGACTTTGGTCCGTTATATATACGTGGTGGCCTGTCCAAACGTCATCGCCTATATCAATTGACAGATGTCCAACAATCCCCGAACCGCGACCAATCAAACAGCGGTCACCAATCTTCACCACGGGATCAGTTAGACACTGCTGGCCGGGCACCATGCCAGCAGAGAGTGCAACATGTTCACCAATCATGGTGCCTTGTCCAATATGTATGTATCGCTCGTTGAAAATAGTCGTGAATGGAAAGAGAATTATCGAACCTGCTCCGAATTTTCCGAATGAGGCAGCCCTCTTCGAATCTGGGCTTATCGCTGCGGTGAATTTGAGTTTCTGCCACAGCACAGAGACAAGATCACCCAACTTTGCCTTAACCACGCTTTCAGCGTAATCAAATCGCATTAGATTAAAAGAGTGGTAGAAATCTCAAATCACAGCGGATCTTTTTTAGGCTGCAAATTCAATGAGAAGGTCGACGAGTTCCTTGGTATTCAATTTGCACACGCCGAACGCTTTCAAACACCCATAGACATCGAAAAATACAGTGAAGTTGTTAAAGCGAAGACTTTTGGACCACAGTCTCCCCAGGTTCCGGGGTTCATGGAAGAGATTCTCAACACTAAGCAACTACCAACCTCAGAAGATTGTCTTTACTTAAATATTTGGAAGCCATCCGTCGTGAAATCTCCCCTACCGGTCTTGTTCTGGATTCACGGCGGGGCGTATACGAATGGCACCGCCGCCACGAGTTGGTATCACGGCGCAAACCTCGTACAACTCGGCGAAGTCATTGTTGTGTCGGTCAACTATCGCCTCGGACCTTTTGGTTTTATCGGCGAAAACAATCTTGGGCTTCTTGACCAGATAAGTGCGTTGCGCTGGGTGAAGCGCAATATCGAAAGTTTTGGTGGTGACCCCGACAACGTAACAATCTTTGGCGAATCTGCGGGCGGAAGTAGTGTTGTCGCACTTACTGCGTCGCCACTGACGAAGGGTTTAATCACCAAAGCGTGGGCAATGAGCCCTTCGTTGTTGCAGTTGCGTTCACGCGCTGAAGCAGACGAAGCAATGAGCACATTTTTTGAAGTTGCTCGCGTTGATTCGCTCAACGGTCTTGTGACTTTGACAACGCAACAAGTCATTGATGCAACTGCCCAGATGTTTCAAAATGTTGAAAATTACATTTCAACGTTCAGCCCAACGCGGGGCGGGTCTGGGCTTCCCGAAGATGTCTATGAGGCTTCAGCAAATTCAGATATTCCACTCATTGTTGGTACGAACCGTGACGAAAATCGGCTCTGGTCGGTATTGAATCCTCAGCCATTAGATGAAGCAGGCGCAACTAAATATTTTGAAAAAGCATTTGCAGAATCTGCATCAAGTGCCTGGACTACATACGGTCAACTTGCGCATAATTCGTCCCCCGTTCAAATGGTGTCGGCGATGCAAACAGACCAACACTTCCGTGTGCCGGCATGGCAATTGTGCGATACCCGAAGCAAGATCGGTGCCGAAACTTGGATGTACTGGTTCACATGGCCTACACCAATATTTGACGGCGTACTCGGTTGTTGCCACGCCCTCGATCTGCCATTTATGTTTAGCAATCTCGACAAACCCAACGTCGAGTTGTTTACTGGCACCAGCCCGGTGCGTTCAAAAATTTCGGGTCATTTCACAGGCGAACTTCTGCAGTTTGCCAAGACCGGAAGAGTTTCTTGGCCGACATACGAGACTTCTGCACGCAAGAC
>BJFV01000114.1 GCA_014190055.1 Actinomycetes bacterium | reverse complement strand
GCAAGATGCTTTGGCCCTCTTGACGAGCGTAAATTTCGCCGGCGAAGTCGATCATGTGCGGCAACTCTTTGCCGTTGACACGGTTGAACTCGATGACTTCTTCCATCGGTTCGGTCATCAAATAGTGATGCTCCATTGCCAGCACCGGAAGTTCAATGCCGCACATGCGGCCGACTTCGCGAGCCCACAGACCACCAGCGTTTACGACATGTTCGGCGTGAATCGTGTGGTCTTTGTCTGTGATGACATCCCATGTGCCGTCAGGGCGGTGGTTGAGAGCAGTGACCCAAGTATTCGTGTAAACCTCGGCGCCGCGATTCTTCGCGCAAATTGCGTAAGCGTGCGTAACTCCATATGGGTCAACGCTGCCTTCGTCTTCGTCGTAAAGAGCGCCGACGAAGTATTTCTCTTCAAGTAGCGGGTTCAAAACTTTTGCTTCTTTGATCGAGATGATTTCCATTTTCATGCCGAGGTAGCGACCACGCGCATGAGCCATTTTCAGCCAGTCGAGTCGCTCTGGTGTGTCTGCAAGTTGAATGCCGCCTGGCAGGTGAATGCCGCAGTTTTGACCAGACTCTTTTTCGATTTCTTTATAAAGATTGACCGTGTACTGCTGCAAACGAGCAACGTTTGGGTCGCCGTTGAGTGTGTGCATGCCGCCTGCGGCGTGCCATGTTGAACCTGCCGTCAACTCTTTGCGTTCAACCAATACAACATCTGTCCAGCCTGCCTTTGTGAGGTGATAGAGAACTGATGCGCCAACTACGCCACCACCGATTACCACAACTCGTGCTGAAGATTTCATTTCAATTACCTTTCGTTACTTTAATTTCTCAAGTTTGCACATTAAAAATCTGTGGCGACTCCGCCTTCGGCGACTCGTCGTTTGACGAATGCCTGCAATTCTTCTTTGGCTACTGGGTCGATCGCAGGTGTTTGATATGCATCGAGCCAAGTTTTAGCAAGTTCCGTTGTCTTCGTGACTGCTGTCGGGCTGCCACCTTCTTGCCAACTTTCATAGTTGCGCCAATCTGAGATCATCGGCTTGTAGAAAGCATCACGAAAGCGATCTTGAGTGTGTTGAACGCCAAAGAAGTGACCGCCGGGGCCGACCTCGCCGATTGCTTCGTGGGCGAGTGTCGCTTCGTCGACAACTATCGGCTCGAGATATGCAGCGACCATGCCCATAAGGTCGGCATCCAGAACAAACTTCTCAAGAGATGAATGTAAGCCGCCCTCCATCCATCCAGCGCCGTGCATCACGAAATTCACGCCACCTTGAACTGCGCCCCAAAGCGAGAACACACTTTCGTATGCGGCCTGTGCATCAAGTGCATTTGCTGCGCAAACATTGCTCGAGCGATATGGCACTTTGTATCGACGCGCAAGTTGGCCGCCAGCCATCGCAGTGCGCATATATTCGGGCGTACCGAATGCTGGCGCACCCGATTGCATATCGACGTTGCTGGTGAAACCACCGTAAGCAACTGGAGCACCTGGTCGCACGACTTGAGTGAACACCATGCCGGCGAGTGCTTCGGCGTTTTGCTGCGATAAAGCGCCAGCCAGAGTAATTGGTGCCATTGCGCCAGCCAATGTAAACGGCGTAATGATAATTATTTGGTTGCGCGATGAGAACTCCATAATGCCTTGCAGCATTGGCGTATCAAGTCGAAGCGGCGATGAAGAGTTAATGATGCTGAACACCGAAGGCTCGCGGTCGAGAGTTGCGTCATCAACTTGGCGAGCGATTCGGCACATCTCGAGTACGTCTCTGTTGCGTTGGCGGCCAAGGCTGTAACAATGGATGGCTTTGTCGGTCATTGTTTGAAGGTCGTATGTGGTTTCGATGTGGCGAATTGATGCGTGTAGGTCAATTGGCTCGACCGGGTAGCCACTGTTGAAGTGAATGATGTTGAAGACTTGTGTCAGTTTGAGGAGTTGTTGAAAATCATCGCGGGTACCAGGGTGCCGCACGCCGTCAAGGCCGATGAAGTTCGGGGTGCTGGCCACCGAGCCGAAGGCCATCCAATTGCCGCCAATATTCAGAGTGTGTGCCGGATTGCGAGCATGAAGTTTGAACTCGCTCGGGCAAGTCTTGATTGTTTCAAGCACCATTTCAGGATCGAAACGCACGCGCTCGTTTTCGACTTTCGCGCCCGCTTTCTTCATCAGTTCGCGGGCGTCTGGGTCGAGAAAGTCCATGCCATAGTCAGAGAGAATTCGCAAACTTGCGAGGTGGATTGATTCAAGTTCGTCATCGCTGAGAACCTTGGTCGGCTCGTAGCGCATGCGTGGTTGTTTGAAAGGTTTCTGGTCTGGAAGTTTGACTTCAGTGCTTGACGAGCGGGCACGACCTCGACGTCGGTTTGGCTCAAGACTCTCGGTAGTCACGAGATAAGACTCTAGTTTTTTTAGGTCAAACCCCGAGCATTTTGTCGGGTTTTAAGGTTTTTGAACTCTATTTATTTTGACGGCGGCGAATTTCTGCCGAGATTGCAGGCACGACCTTGTGTAGATCGCCAATAACTGCATAACCAGCCTTGGTGACAATGTTCGCTTGTGCATCTGTGTTGATTGCCAAAATATTCTTTGAGGCCATAGCCCCGACCCAGTGTTGAATAGCGCCTGAAATGCCGCATGCGATGTAGATGTCTGGCGCGATTCGCGTGCCAGTTTGACCGACTTGGTCGGTGTGATTGCGCCAACCGTTATTCGTGACTGCACGCGAACAACCAACAACACCGTTAAGTAGTGACGCAAGTTCTTCAAGTGGTGCGAACGCTTCGGCTGAGCCAACACCGCGACCACCACTGACCACAACTGGTGATGTTGCAAGAGTGACACCAGCGACCCGTTCGACGCGATCTTGAACAAAACTTTGCGCGACGCTCTCGTCGAGTTGCACGTCTACTGTTGAAATTGTTGCAGGCGATGAGGCCAGTTCTTCTTGTGGCTCAACTACATGGTTGGCAAGAGTGACGAGTTTTATTGGTGCATCTACTTGTGCTTCTTCAAGCAATGAACCACCCCAGCGAGTGCGAACAACTTTCAGTGGCTGTGTGCCGTTGAAATCTTTATCGAACTCTGAACAATTCATCGCAGCGGGCAGGTCGAGGCGAGCAGCTGCCTGTGCGATTATCTCGTGGCCTCGTTCTGTGCCCGTGCCAATGACAACACTTGGCGAAATTTTGCGCACAACCTGCGCTATTGACTCGCCCCAGGCTTCTGGACCAAAGTCGGTGAGCATCGCGTTGTGAGCTTGGTGCACAGTTGTCGCACCAAAATTTGCAACAGTTTCACTCAGACGATCGGCATTCGCACCAATTGTGAGGGCTTCGAACTTTGTATTCATTTGTTTGGCAAGATTTCGTGCCGCAGTGAGCACGCCAAGAGAAGCGCTGGTCATCGTGCCGCGATCATGTTCGACAACTGCAAGAACGGTCATTTGAAGACACCTAACTCTTCAAGAAGATCAACAACTGCGGGTGCGGCCTCTGGGCCATTGCCAAGAATTACGGTGTTGCTGGCGCGCTCGGGTGGTCGACGCAGCGTAATTAGTTTTAATCCACCCGTTTCGCCTGTCGCTTCTGACCGATCTACGGCAACTTTTTTAGATGCAAGACGACCTTTCATAGTCGGGTAGCGCGGCAAATTGATGCCTTCTTTAATGCCGACGCAAGCAGGCATCTTCAACTTGTAAATTTCAACACCGGCGTCACTTTCACGACGGATGACTGCAACTCCATTATCAATCTCAAGGCCTTTGGCGCCATTAACTATTGGTCGTGCGAGCTTTAACGCTGCGCGAACACCGACTTGATAGCCACATGAATCTGCTGACTCGTTGCCGAACAACACCAAATCGTATTTTCCGTTTGCTGCTTCAAGATCGGCGATTACTTTGGCGATCGCCTGAGCGGTTTTTTGCGGGTCCCAATCTGCTGTATCGATTGGTACGAGAATCGCCTTGGTCGCGCCAACGCTTACAGCGGTTCGCAGTTGCTCTTCAGCCTCGGCTGGCCCGAGTGTAAGCACAGTGACATCGCCACCGTGTTTTTCGATCAACTGAACTGCTTGTTCAACGGCGCATTCTTCGTGTGGGCTAACGGTGAAACCCAAGAACGCGGTATCAACTTGCTGACCATCGCTGGTGATGTTGATGCGTGCGCCAGGGGCTGGCACACGTTTGACGCAGACGAGAATGTTCATCGCTAATTGGCTTCGACTAGCTCTTCATTCGTGCATCAGTTGGGTCAAACAATGGTTGACTGCCAACGCGCGCAACGCGGACTGGGAAGAGTTCGTTCATG
>BJFV01000113.1 GCA_014190055.1 Actinomycetes bacterium | reverse complement strand
CAGAATGCGGATTGAAGTTATGTGCGAATCCGATTTTGCGAGGTTGGTGTTGATTCGGGGGCCGGAGACACATTGGGAGGCGTTGAAGAATTGGGTGAGTGATGGCGATATGGGGTTTAAAGTGACCGTCGACGACACGCCGGGTGCATGTAAGCCTGAGATGGTGACGAGCCAGAGAGTTTCGGGGGCGATTCCGATTCTGTTTTACTTCACCGGCGCGAGGGGTTGAAAAACTAGCTAGTCGATTTGGGAGGCGGCGTTGACGGCGCGGACTTGCCAGCCGTCGAGATTTGCGGTGGCGTCAGCCAAGATGACAATGCAACCGCCAAAGCCACCACCGGTCATGCGTGCGCCAAATACACCCGGTTGTGAGAGTGCAGCAGCGACGGCTGCATTCATCTGTGGTGTCGAAGTTTCAAAATCGTGATCAAGGGAATTGTGACTCTCGATCATTAACTTGCCCGCAGATTTGAGATCACCAGCGCGCAACATCGCCGCAAAGTCGCGGACACGTTGATTTTCGCTGACAACATGCCGTGCACGACGAAAAATAGTTTTGTCGGTGATATTCGCTAGCGACGACAAATTAGTAACACGCAATGGGCCGACAATTTCTTCAGCTGCGTTACATTGGGCGACGCGCTCGGCGTAGCCACTTGATGTCAGCTTGCGCTCGGCGATGAACTGCACGATGACTTTGACATCGTTGGGAAGTTGCACCGGTGAAATCGTCATCTCGTGGCAATCAATGAGTAGAGCATGGTCGCGGATGCCAGATGCGACCGTCAGTTGATCCATGATTCCGCAAGGAACACCAACGCCACGAACTTCGGCGCGTTGACAAAGTCTTGCGCGCTCGACTGGTGTGCTTGTGTCGCCGAGGGCCAGCGCTGTTGCAACTTCGAGTGCGGCACTCGACGAAAGACCGGCGCCAATCGGAATGGTGCATGAAATCTCGCCTTCAAAACCTTGGGCGCGATTTTGCATTTCGGCGGCGACACCAGCAACGTAGCGACCCCAACTCGGTGTCACTTTTTCAGGTGCCGAAATCGGCAAGTTGAACTCGACTATTTCGGGCTCGTTCTGGCTGTGAAGTCGAATCTTTGAAGGCGTGCGGGTGCCGCTAATTGTTGTGTAGCGATCGATGGCCATTGGCAAAACGAGGCCACCCGTATAGTCGGTGTGATCGCCAATTAAATTGACGCGCCCGGGCGATCGATATGAAAGTAGCGCTTCAGACATAGTCTTTAGTCACTATATAAGTAGACCGCCACTCAAAATAGAAAGAGAATCGCTATATGTCACGCGCAAGAATTTCGCCGACAATTGAACTTGAATACGAAACATTTGGTGACTCGAAGAATCCTGCGCTGTTACTGATAATGGGTTACACGGCACAAATGGTCGCTTGGGAAGAAGAGTTTTGCCAAATGTTTGCTGCACAAAACCTTTTCGTTATTCGATTTGATAATCGTGACTGTGGTCTGTCGACAAAATTCGATGGAGTTGAGGTTGACGTAAACGCAGTTATCGCAGCCGCATTGATGGAAGATCCGATTCCGCCGGTGCCATACACGCTCTCGCACATGGCTGGTGACGCAGTTGGTTTACTTGATTACCTGAAAATTGAGCGCGCTCACGTTTTAGGTGCGTCGATGGGTGGAATGATCGCGCAAGTCATGACCATCGAGCACCCGACTCGAGTTCGGTCGCTGACTTCGGTGATGTCGATGTCGGGAGAACCCGAATACGGTCAATCAGCGCCGGAGGCAATGAACGCATTGCTATCGGTGCCACCTTCAGACCGCGATGGGTTCATTTCGCATTCACCGATTTATCAAGCGTTTCATTCAAAGAAATATCGCAGTGATGCGAACTCGAAGCGGGCTGCGGCACGCGATTTTGATCGGTGCTTTTATCCGCAAGGTGCGCCTCGACAACTCGCAGCGATATATGCAACTGGTCGTCGCACCGAGCAATTACGTGCGGTAAAAACGCCAACCTTGGTGATTCACGGAAAAGACGACACTTTGATCACGCCTTCGGGTGGTGAGCGCACTGCAGAGTTGATCCCTAATGCAAAATTTGTGCTCGTCGATGATATGGGTCATGACTTGCCGCAACCGCTTTGGGGTAACTTCGTTGCGTTAGTCGCGGAATTTGTTTCAAAGAACTGAATCTTGTGAGTAGCGCATCTCGGGGCCCGCTTGCGGGTTACAAGATTATTGAAATTGCTGGTATCGGTCCGGGGCCGTTTGCGGCGATGATGCTCAGCGATATGGGTGCCGAAGTTGTGCGCGTTGAGCGGGTGCAGGCGGTGCGAGACTCGGCGAACGCGAATTGGGATGTAATGCAACGCGGAAGAAAAAATGTTGCGATCGACTTGAAACATGCTGACGGCGTTGATGCACTATTGCAACTTGTTGACCGTGCAGATGCTCTGATTGAAGGTTTTAGGCCGGGCGTGATGGAACGACTTGGAGTGGGCCCAGATGTTTGTCTAGCGCGAAACAAAAAACTTGTGTTTGGTCGAATGACTGGTTGGGGGCAAGACGGGCCGTATGCAAACTCTGCTGGCCACGACATTAATTACATCGCGCTTGCCGGTGCGTTAGCGCATTTTGGGCGGGCCGGCGAGGCGCCTGTACCGCCGTTAAACATGGTCGGTGACTTTGGTGGCGGTGGAATGTTGCTTGCCTACGGTGTTGTTTGCGCGTTGCTTGAAGCCCAACGAAGTGGTGCCGGTCAGGTTGTTGATGCGGCGATGGTTGACGGTTCAGCGATTTTGATGTCGATGTTTTGGGGCTTTAAAAACATTGGGCTTCATGACGAAAATGCGCGTGGCACCAACATGCTTGACACCGGCGCGCACTTTTATGATGTCTACAAGTGCAGTGACGGCAAGTTTGTTTCAATTGGGTCGATCGAGCCGCAGTTTTACGCGCAGTTGTTGCAACTAACTGGGTTGGCAAGCGATGCTGAATTTGCGAATCAACAAGATCGCACGATTTGGCCGAAGTTGAAGCAACGTTTGACTGACGTTTTTGCGACCAAGTCGCAGGCGCAATGGTGTCAAATTATGGAAGGCACTGATGTTTGTTTTGCCCCTGTGTTGACGATGAGCGAAGCGGCGAAACATCCGCATAATGTGGCGCGACAAACTTTTATCGAAGTTGATGGTGTGGTTCAGCCGGCGCCCGCACCGAGATTTTCACGCACTGATGCGACAGTTTCACATGGTCCAGTTGCTGCGGGCGAAAATACGCGCGAAGTTTTGCAATCTTGGGGTGTTAAAAATGTTGACGATTTGATTACGCGTGGTGTCGTCAAGCAAAACAGTGGCGGGAAATAAAAAGCATGTCGACGCTCGTTTGTTTTCACGCTCACCCTGACGATGAGTGCTTGGCAACAGGTGGCACCATTGCACGAGCAAGCGCCGAAGGTCATCGAGTTGTGCTTGTTGTTGCGACAGATGGCGCGCATGGTGAAGTGCCGCAAGATTTAGAACCGGGCGAGACGCTTGTTGATCGACGAGCAAAAGAAGTTGCAGCATCAGCAAAAGTTTTGGGTATAGCCCGACTCGAGATGCTCGGCTACAAAGATTCGGGGATGACAGGGTGGTCGCAGAATAGCGACCCTGGTGCTTTCATAAATGCGGATGTTGAAGTTGCGGCGCAAAATTTGGCAAAAATTTTGAAAGAAGAGAATGCCGACGCTGTGACTATTTATGATTGGCACGGAAACTACGGACATCCAGATCACATTGCCGTTTATAAAGTTGGTATGCGCGCGGCTGAGATCGCTGGTACGCCAAACATTTTTCAGATGACAACAAACCGAGACGCATTTCGGCGAATGCGCGACATGGCGATGAAGAATCCTGAAATTGTTAGCGAGACGCAGGGTATTGGTGATTTTGATCCAGATGCGCCTGCCGACGATGGAAACCCAATGGGTGAACCTGAAAGCGTGATTTCGCATCGGGTGAATGTAGAAAAATATTGCGACCAAAAAAAATTGGCCATCGCATGTCATCGAAGCCAAATCACCGATACTTCGTTTTTTTTGAATATGAGTGATGACATATTCAAACTTGCATTTGGAACTGAGTATTTCATCAAAGTCGGCGAGAGTGGGCCAGCGCGCGACCGCTGGCTTTTCGAGTAGTTCAAGGCAATTTTTGTCGGCGAAAATTGCGTTGGTACGCCACGGTCGTGCCTCGGCAGGATGGGATACTGCGGTTGACCCAGGACTAGACGATCTCGGCAGAAAGCAAGCCGAAGACGCTGCGAAGAAACTTGATCTGATTTTCGTTGAACAGCAAGTACAAATTATTTCA
>BJFV01000112.1 GCA_014190055.1 Actinomycetes bacterium | reverse complement strand
GCTCGTGGCAGAAGCAAGAACAACAGAACCCGCACCGATTGGTCCAGTTACGTTTCGTCCAGAACCCCAGGGCACACGTGTTGAGCGCATCGGCAGCAATGAATTTCGCCTTCACGGTCGTGACATCGAGCGCTCTATTGCTTTGAATGACCTAACCAACGCTGACGCCTTGAACTACATCGATGATCGCATGTCGCGTCTCGGCATACCACGACTGTTAGCGCGCGCCGGTGCAACCGAAGGCGCAATCGTGTGGATTGGCACATTCTCGTTTGATTACACGCCGGAGCAATAACCATGCGCGTCGTAGTAAAAATTGGTACTTCGTCGATCACGACAGACCTTGGCAGCATTAACTCGGCTGCTGTTAATGCTCTTTGCGAACAAGTCGCAGAATTGCGCAAAGCAAACCACGAAGTTTTAATCGTTACATCGGGTGCTGTCGCGGGCGGCGTTGCCGCATTGAAATTAGGCAAGCGACCAACCGATATGCCGACATTGCAAGCACTTGCGGCTGCTGGCCAAAGTCGATTGATGCAAGAGTACAACGTGCAACTTGATCGACATCAGTTAGTTGGTGCGCAAGTGTTGTTGGTGCCAAACGATTTCATCGATCGTCATCAATATCTTCACGCTCGCCAAACCTTGTTGCGATTGCTCGAGTTGGGTTGCGTACCGGTGATCAATGAGAACGATGCGATTGCCAGCGATGAAATTCGCTTTGGGGACAACGATCGAATAGCAGCCCTTGTTGCCCACAGCGTGTCGGCTGATGTTTTGATTTTGCTCACCGATTTGAAGGGTCTTTACACTGCCGATCCGAACGTTGATTCGAAAGCTGTGTTTATCGAAACTGTTAATGCAGATGATGAGTTGTTGTCAGTTCGCGCAGGCAACTCGGCAAATAGCGTTGGTAGTGGCGGGATGGCGTCAAAACTTGCCGCCGCTCGCATTGCATCGTGGTCTGGTGTTCGCACGGTTATTGCCGCCGCGCAACGAAAAAACGTAGTTATAGATGCTGTCAATCAAACGCCTGGTGCGGGCACTCAGTTTTTGCCTCGCCAACGCGAACTCACTGCTCGCAAATTGTGGATTGCATTTGCCGCGCAAGCAACTGGTTCGGTAACAATCGACGACGGAGCGCGCGATGCTGTGCTTCGCCGCAATGTTTCGTTATTGCATGCGGGCGTCAAGCATGTGCAAGGCGACTTTGAGGCTGGCGACACGATCGAAGTTCTAGATAGCGCAGGTCAAGTGATTGCCCGTGGCATGGCCAGCGTTAGTTCGGTGCAGGCGAGTGCAGG
This sequence comes from Actinomycetes bacterium, assembly GCA_014190055.1. Taxonomy (GTDB): domain Bacteria; phylum Actinomycetota; class Acidimicrobiia; order Acidimicrobiales; family Ilumatobacteraceae; genus BACL27. Next base: position 3,052 of record BJFV01000112.1, on the reverse strand, counting down.
TGCCGGTCAAAAGAGCGCAGACCTTGGCGAAGGTGTTTCAGCCGAAGTGATTCATCGCGACGACTTAGTCGTGTTGATTGCTTAATTAGCCCGCGTTAGCGGCAACCGCAAAGGTTTTACGGCGAAGCACGACAAGTGCAACCGCACTTGAAGTTAAATACGCAAACGAAAACGCCAGACCCAAGCCGAGCACGTCGTATTTATTGACGAGCAAAATCGCAAAAACAATATTGAGAACATTTTCAAACACATTGATAAAAAATGGTGTGCGTGTATCGCCGTGGCTATAAAAGCCACGCAGCACGAACAAATAAATCGAGAAGCCTGAGAGACCGATGCTCAGGCCGACGAGTGCGCGAGCGGTATTTGTAGTCGCCGATTCATCGAAGTTGCCGTATTGCAACAACAGTGCAACAATCGGCTTGGCAAAAATTGCCAAAACTAGAGAAGCCGGTATGGTCGCAAGTGCTGTGAGTCGAATTCCAGAATAAAACCTGCGATCAAATTCTTGCTTGTTGTTTTGTGCAACAGCGCGAGCGAGTTCAGGTACAAAAGTTGTCGCAATCGAGACTGCCAGAAGTCCGTGGGGCAAAGAGAAAAATGTGTAAGCCTTTGAATAGGCATCGACATCTCCGCTACCCGGATTGGCGAGATTTTTTATCACCACGAGAGCCACTTGGTTGGCGGCGATATATCCAACGGCCCAGCCAGAGAGTTTGAGCAAATCTTTGACCGCAGAGTGCGAGAGATCAAAGTTCCACTTCAGTCTTGTGCCACTATTGCGCAGAGCCAAGAGCATGCCGACTGCCATCACGATGATGCCCGATGTTGAACCCATGCCAAGAAGCCACTGCAACGATGTGTTGTCAACAACTTCTGAGAGCGTTGGTGGGTCAACACTGCTGACGCGGTTAACAAATAGCAGAGAAGCGATGGTGACAATGTTTGCCAATACTGGTGTCCATGCAGCGGCGAAAAATTTCTTGCGTGCATGCAAGATTGACGTGCAAATTGAAGTGACTCCATAGAAAAAAACTTGAAGCAGCAGCAGGCGAGTAAGAATCGTGCCCGCTTGGCTAAATAGATCGGCGTCGATGTCGCTTGCGGGGTTTAGTGAGAAGACTTTGAAAATCAGTGGCGCAAGCGCGATGGCAAGTGCCGTGATCACGCCTAGTGCAACGACCGCGAAACTTGTGATTGCGCTGACCGAGTCGTCGTCACCGGTTTGTAGATGCCGAGTGAATAGGGGCACGAGTGTTGCGGTGAGAATGCCGCCGAGCAATAATTCGTAAACAACATTGGGCGCATTGTTGGCGATGTCGTAAGCGTCGGCGAGAGCGGTCTGGCCGACAACGATGCCAAAAACAATGATGCGAGCAAGGCCTGTGAGTCGACTTAGCGCGGTGCCACTAGCCACAGTGAGATTGGCTCGCAGCAGACCCGAACGGGCGGTGGGCATAGCCATGGCTTCTAATCGTAATTGCACTTAGTTACAGCAATGCCTGACGGCTAGGGTTGGGCGGGTGAAACCACGATTTAAAGACGTCGCCACCGTTCGCAGCGGGCTTAAAAAAGAAAATTACCTGGCCGATGATGGCATCGCGGGTGTGGTCTATTTGGCAGATCGACTGGGCAAGCCAGTTCTGATTGAAGGCCCTGCAGGCACTGGCAAGACACAACTCGCGAAGAGTGTTGCCGAGATGACAGGTGCACGACTAATTCGTTTGCAGTGTTACGAAGGTCTCGATGAATCGAAGGCACTCTACGAATGGAACTACAAAAAGCAGTTGTTGCGCATTCAAGCCGACAAGAAGAGCGACTCTTGGAGCGAAGTGCACGACGATATTTTCAGCGAAGAGTTTTTGCTGACTCGGCCGTTGCTCGAGGCGATAACTAGCGAAGAACCAGTTGTATTGCTGATCGACGAGGTTGACCGCGTTGAAGTCGAGACCGAAGCGTTGTTGCTTGAAATTTTGTCGGAGTATCAAGTTTCAATTCCTGAGTTGGGCACGATTACTGCAAAGCAGATTCCGTTGGTGTTTTTGACTTCTAACAACACACGCGAACTCTCTGAGGCATTGAAGCGACGTTGTCTCTATTTGCACGTTGATTATCCAGATCTTGAGCGCGAAAAAGAAATTGTTCTGACCAAAGTTCCGGACATCAGCGAAAATCTCGCGGATCAAATTGCCCGCATTGTGCGCAGTATCCGCCAACTTGATTTGAAGAAGGCGCCGTCTGTTAGCGAAACGCTCGACTGGGCCCGCACGCTGATGCTTCTTGGCATCGAAACAATCGACGAGAAAGAAGCAAAAGAGACTTTGCACATCCTTCTGAAATATCAAACTGACATCGCAAAAGCAGCCAAAGAACTTTCAGTTACGAAGTGAGTTTCTAAAATGCCCGTACTTGACCTGATGTCGGGTTTCATTGCCGAGTTGCGCAATGCGGGTTTGCCGGTGAGTTTGACTGAAAACCTTGACGCGATGGAAGCAGTGAAGGTCATACCGATTGAAGATCGTGATGCGTTTAAATATGCACTCGGCGCAACTCTGGTTAAGAACAACGCGCATTGGCGAGTCTTCGAAACTATTTTCGAAGTTTATTTCTCGTTGCGTGGCCCTGAATACGAAATAAACCAAGAAGGTCAGCCCGACGACTTCTGGCGCGAAATGCAAGACCAAATGGACCAAGTAAAAGGTCAGGGCGAAGGCAAGGGCTCTGGCGGCGGAATGGATTCGTTGACGCCTGAAGAGATCGCAGCGATGTTGATGCGTGCGCTGATGAATGGTGATCAAGCGATGATGCGCGCTTTGGCTAAGCAATCGGTGCAGCGATTTGCGGGCATGGAGCCCGGTCGACCAGTAGGAGGCACTTACTACTTGTATCGCACGCTTCGAAATCTTGATCTTGACAACATGCTGCAAAAGTTGATGGATGCCAATCGTGAGATGAGCAAACAAGAACTTTCATCACTTGAAGAACGACTCGAGAAAGACGAGTTTGAAAGTCGCATCGAGCAATTCAAACAAGAAGTCGAAGCAGAGATTCG
>BJFV01000111.1 GCA_014190055.1 Actinomycetes bacterium | reverse complement strand
ATGGCTCGCTTGGCTCAATCGAACAGGCAAAAGTCGGAAGCTTTTTTGAAACTGCGCACTTTCGTCTCGAAGAAACACTTCAGCGAACATCAATGTTGTTGGCGCAGTTGACAAACTATGCATCGGTGGTAATTGGGCCGACTGCCGAAGTTGCAGTGGTGCGCTCGGTTCAGTTGGTTCGACTTTCGAGTCATCACATCACGGTGGTTGTCGTGTTGTCGAACGGTGCAGTCGAAAATGCTCAGATCGAAATAACGAGCGATGTCACAGATGATGAGATTTTGCGAGCAAACGCAGAACTGCAGAATTTGATGATTACAAAACCATTGCGCGATATTGCTGCGCATCGTGAAACAAATCGCAAGACGAGCAAAGAACAAAGAGGCGTTGCGGGTGTTGCTGCTCTGTGTGAGAAAGTCTTGACGGCCCTTGATCGTGTGCGAAATGACGAGAACTTTTATGTCGGTGGCGTGGCGCAGATGGCTGAGGCGTTCGACGCAGTAGAAATCGTGCGCAATGTTTTGCACACTCTCGAGCAGCAATATGTTGTTGTCACGCTTGTTCGCGACATGTTGAACCGTGGTGTCTCGGTGGCGATTGGTGCTGAGCACGGTGTTGAGCCTCTTTCAGCATGTTCAGTTGTCTTGGCGCCGGTTCGTGCCGACGGCGAAACAGTGGGCACTGTTGGTGTGCTTGGGCCGACGCGCATGAATTATCCACAAGCATTGGCGACCGTAGATTTGGTTAGCGATCGACTTGGTCGTCGTTTGACCGAAAATTAATTCGAATGGCGCAAGACTTTTATCAGTTGCTTGGCGTGTCGCGTGGGGCGAGTCAAGAAGAATTAAAGCGCGCATATCGCAAGTTGGCGCGTGAGTTGCACCCTGATGCGAACCCGAATAATGCAGAAGCGGAAGAAAAATTCAAACTTGTAAGTCGTGCATATGAAGTTTTGTCTGATGAAGATACTCGTGCACGATATGACCAATTTGGTGAAGCCGGAATTTCTGGTGGCGGTCGCGGCGGCGGTGATCCGTTTGGTGGTGCTGGTGGTTTCGGCAGCATCTTTGACGCATTTTTTGGTGGTGATTCGCCGTTTGGTGGAGGTGGTCGACAACAATCTGGACCACAGCGCGGCCCCGATCTAGAAACGCAAATCGAAATTGACTTTGTCGATGCCGTCTTTGGTTGTCGAACTTCGGTGTCGATTAGATCTGCTGTGAGTTGTGATGATTGCGACGGCTCTGGCGCGGCTGCGGGCACAAAAGCCACATCATGCGCCGAGTGCAACGGCACAGGGCAAGTGCGACGAATGCGCCAAAGCATTCTCGGGCAAATGGTGACGACCACACCGTGCGGCCGCTGTCGCGGCATGGGTGAAGTTATTGCATCACCGTGCAATAAATGTCGCGGTGAAGGGCGAGTGACCAAAGATCAGACTCACGAGATTGAAATTCCTGCCGGTATTGCGGCTGGCCAAACGATGCGGGTAAGTGGTCGCGGCGGTGTAGGTCCGCGTGGTGGTGCCGCCGGCGATTTGTATGTGCATATTGAAGTTGCATCACATGAGATGTACCACCGTGAAGAGAACGATTTGGTGACGAACGTGCAGGTTTCGATTGCTCAGGCTGCACTTGGCGTTGATCTGGTGCTGGCGACTCTTGATGGCGATGAGACATTAGTAGTTGCGCCCGGTGTGCAGCACGGTCATGAGTATGTGCTCAAAGGTCGTGGCGTGCCGTACTTGAACCAAGGCGGACGCAACCGAGGTCGAACACGCGGCGATCTGCGTGCTCGAATCGAAGTTGTGGTGCCGAAAAAACTTTCAAAAAAAGAGCGTGATCTGTTGTTGCAATTAGCCAAAGAGCGTGGCGAGCAAGTTGCAACTAGCGACACTTCATTGAAATCAAAAATTAAGTCGGCATTTTCGTGATCTCTACGCTGCGTAACTCAGCGGCACATGTTTTTGTAGATTCAATTGACGCGCCAGTACTAGGCGACGTTGACGCGCACCACTTATTGCGTGTTCTGCGGGTCAAGTCGCGAGATGTTGTGACGATCTCAGATGGTGGCGGTCGATGGCGAACGTGTGTAGTCGACGGCGATGCGAAAATTGAAGTAACCAGCGAAGTCGCCATAGAGCCAGCACCCAAGTGGCAGTTGACAGTCGCATTTTCTGTGGTTAAAGGTGATCGACCTGAGTGGACAGTGCAGAAATTAACCGAGATTGGTATCGACGAAATTATTGTTTTGGCACCAACGACTCGCAGTGTTGTGCGATGGGATGCAGGTCGAGCAAATAAAAATTTAGAGAAACTGCGATTAGTTGCCCGTGAGGCGGCAATGCAATCGCGACGGGTTTGGTTGCCAAAAGTTAGCGATGTCGTGGCACTGACTCAGTTGAGCGATGCATTTATTGCTGACCCGACTGGTGAGGTTTTGAACGAGTCGCATCGAACGATTGCAATTGGGCCTGAAGGTGGTTTCACGCAAGAAGAAATCTCTGCCGGCAAAGGTGTCGTTTCGCTTGGTGACACAATTTTGCGAGCAGAAACTGCGGCGATTAGCGCGGCTGTTCTAATGTCGAGTTACCGAAACAAAGGAAGTTGATCCGCTAATGAGCCCATCTGACGACGAGATGCTTGAGCAGTCTCCGTTTTCACGGTTGGTGGGTGAGCGCCTGAGATCTATTCGCTCACAGAAGAATTTGTCTCTAAGCGAGGTAGAGATTAAGTCGAACGAAGAATTCAAAGCTTCAGTGCTTGGCGCATACGAGCGAGGTGAGCGGGCGATTTCGGTGCCTCGCCTTGAACGTCTAGCCAAGTTTTATGGTGTGACGATCGATCAACTTTTGCCACGCGACCCGTTGCGAGTTGAAGATAATCAGCCGGGTGCTTCGGCCCCGACAAAACTTCGAATTGACGTCGCCAAACTCTCGACACGCGAAGGCATCGAATTCAAGATGCTTGAAAGATTTTTGCGGATGATTCAAGTGCAGCGACAAGACTTCAACGGCAAAGTTATAACCGTGCGTGCGCACGATACGCGGGCTATTGCTGTGATGCTCGATATCGCCGTCGATGAAGTTGGCGCCAAACTTGCTGAACTTGATTTGTTGTTTGTGCCGCCGACAACACAGAGTTAAATATCATGCACCCTGGATTTGGTGTCTACATTCATATTCCGTTTTGCGCAAAAAAGTGCGACTATTGCGCTTTTGCAACGTTCACCGACCGACACCAACTGACGACAGATTATTTGGCCGCTCTGCGCACGCACATTAAGCGCAGTGTTGCGAGCTCGATGCCTCGCGCAACGAGCGTGTTTATTGGCGGTGGCACGCCGACTCTTGTACCTGCTGCAGAGTTGATGAGCGTGCTGGCGGAGATTCCGCTTGCAGTTGGCTGCGAGGTGACGGTTGAGTGCAACCCCGACGACATCACTCTTGAGATGATGCAGACATATCGTGCGGGTGGAGTAAATCGCATCAGCATCGGTGTGCAGTCGACTGTCGATCATGTTTTGAAGTCGCTCGGTCGAACGCATAACCCAGAAAACGTGCAACGCTCGGTATCGTGCGTGCGCCAAGCAGGGTTTGAGACTTTTAATCTCGACATTATTTATGGTGCTGCAGGCGAAACCCTTGATGACTGGTCGCGGACACTGCGTGACGTAGTCGCTCTTGATCCACCGCATGTTTCTGCTTACGGCCTGACAGTTGAAGCGAACACGGCTCTGGCAACGCAACCTGATCGCCACCCAGATGACGATGATCAAGCAGATAAATATTTATTGTGTGACGACGCATTTTCGGCACACGGATTGCAAAATTATGAGATTTCAAATTGGGCCAAGCCCGGTCATGAATGCAAACACAATTCGCTTTATTGGCAACAAGGCAACTACGAAGGTTTTGGCAGTGCGGCCCATGCACATTTGAACGGCCGACGTTGGTGGAATGTTCGAACTCCAGATCGATATATCGAGTTAGTTAATGCTGGCGAGTCACCAGAGTCGTCGAGTGAGACGCTTGATGCCGAAACTAGCAAGCGCGAGATGTTGCAGTTGTTGGTGCGAACCCGTGAAGGTGTGCCACTTGGTTCGTTCAGTGAAGCCGATCTTGACGAAATGAGCGAGTTGCTTGACCGTAAAGATGATCGAATTGTCTTGACTCGGGCCGGTCGATTGCTTGCCAACGAAGTCGCGCTGCGACTTATTGACGCTATTTAATTGCTTTAAGAAACGCGTCGAACTCTTTTTTATCGATTGTCACATTGTTGTGGTCGGCAGGGTAGGCACCTGTGAGTACGTCACTACGAAATTCTTTGAATGCCGCAACTGATTCGCGGTGCAGTCGGTGATATTCGGTTTTGAAGTCGCGGTAGACCTTTGAGTGCCGCG
>BJFV01000110.1 GCA_014190055.1 Actinomycetes bacterium | reverse complement strand
GACTAGTGCCGTTGCCCGTTTGCACTGTTGCTTGACCATCGGGGTGTGTGCCGAACCAAAGTTCTGCCCACGGTTTGGCATCTCGCGGTTGACCGATGAAATCTGGCAGAGCGATGATGTCGCCCCAGTCATAATTTTTGAGTGCGGGCGAGAGTCGTGTTGGCATTTGTCGTTGAGTCTCTTAGGTTGCGGGCATTTTGGCGACGAACTCGGCAGCATCGGCGAGTGCAATCTCGCTTGCAGTGCCAGCGCGACGATTGCGAACTTCGACAACACCAGTTGCGACACCACGACCAGCGATGATGATGCGCGGTGTGCCGATGAGTTCGGCGTCTTTGAATCGCACACCAGGAGAAACACCTTTGCGATCGTCAAGAATGACAGTCATATGTTTGGCGCTGAGTTCTTCGGCAAGTTTTTCGCCAGCGCCTGCGGTTTCATCGCCGGGTTTGCCGGCAATAACGATGTGAACATCGGCTGGTGAAACTGCAGTCGGCCACTTGAGACCGAGTTCGTCGTGATTTGCTTCGGCGATTGCGGCAACAGCACGCGAGACACCGATGCCATATGAACCCATCGTGACGACTTGAGTCTTGCCATTCTGGTCGAGCACTGTGAGACCGAGTGCTTCGGCATATTTGCGACCGAGTTGAAACACGTGACCGATTTCGATGCCGCGGCGAATGTGAAGTTTTGCGCTGCACTTCGGGCATGGGTCACCGTCGCGCACATCGGCAGCGTCGACAATGCCGTCACATGAAAAATCTCGGCCGTACACGAGACCGGCAACGTGTCTACCCGGCGCATTGGCGCCGGTTATCCACGCGCTGCCGATGGCAATGCTGCGATCAAGTAAATATCGAATGCCACTCGCATTTTTTTCGCCGAGTGCCGTCGGGCCGATGTAACCCTTGACGAGATTTTTGTTTTTGGCGAAGTCTTCTTCGGTGAAGTCGACGATCTCGGCCGGTGCAACTTGTGCTTCGAGACGCTTTAGGTCGACCTCGCGATCTCCAGGCACGCCAACGGCGAGCGGCTCGATGCGACCGTCAGGGTGGCGCAAATTTACAACAACATTTTTGAGCGTGTCGCCTGCGTGCCACGCACGGTCGCCGCGTTTTAGATCGGCGCGAGTGTTAAACAAATCGACAAGTGTTGCAATTGTTGGCGTTGCTGGTGTGTCGTGCACGACTGCAGCCGCAAAACCTGCGAAGTCAATCTTGTCTGGCTCGCCGACGCGAACCGCTTCGGTGTTGGCCGCGTAGTCACACTTTGTGCAACTGACGAAAGTGTCTTCACCCGACTCGCACGGAAACAAAAACTCTTCAGACGCCGAGCCACCCATTGCGCCAGACATCGCCGAGACGACTGCATATGGCAAACCCAATCGATCGAATGTTCGCAAGTATGCGGCGCGATGTGCGTCGTAGCTGCGTTGCAAACCGTCTTGATCGATATCGAAACTGTAAGAGTCTTTCATCAAGAATTCGCGACCACGCAATAAACCTGCACGCGGGCGAGCCTCGTCACGAAACTTTGTTTGAATTTGATAAAGCCAGAGCGGCAGATCTTTGTAACTGCTGTAGAGATCTTTGACGAGAAGCGTGAACATTTCTTCGTGCGTTGGGCCGAGCAAATAATCGACACCGCGACGATCTTGTAAGCGAAACAAATTCGGGCCGTAATCTGTCCAACGACCTGTTGTCTCATAAGGCTCGCGAGGCAACATTGCCGGAAAGTGCACTTCTTGGGCGCCGATTGCATCCATTTCTTCGCGGATAATCGTTTCGACGCGATTCAACGTTCGCAAACCAAGAGGCAACCATGTGTAACCGCCTGGTGCTGCGCGACGAATGTATCCGGCGCGAACTAAGAGGCGATGACTTGGCACTTCGGCGTCGACAGGATCATCGCGTAATGTCCGCAAAAACATAGTTGACATACGCAAAATCACAGGGCCTCACCTCGTAGCGCATTGATTAGCGCCTCACGAAAACTTTACTAAAACCCCTATACTTGAGATGACCTTTAAAGTTCTACGAACCGAAGGCGTGGGTTTAGGCCCACGCCTTTTGTTCTCTATCGGGTGTCGTTTTGGTTCGCCAAAACGGCTATTTGATAGCGATTTTGTATTGATTATTGCAAGAAAGGAGAGATAACTAATGACGCAGACTACGACGCAGAGTGCAGTGCTTACGCGCATCAGCGAAATTGTCACGCCAATCGTTAGCGATCTCGGCCTTGACCTTTATGACCTCGAATTTGTCAGCGGCACAGTGCGTATTGTCGTTGATACAAAGCCAGGTTTGATTGGCGAAAACGGCAAGCCTGCGGGCGTCGATCTCGAAAAGATCGGATTGTTGACCCGTTTGGTTTCACGCGAGTTCGACCACACCGAGCCCGTGCCTGGTCGATACACACTTGAAGTGACTAGTCCGGGTCTTGAGCGCAACTTGCGATTGCCGCGACACTTTGAGCGCGAAATCAACAAAGTTGTAAGCGTGCGATTGACCGCACCACATGATGTGACAGGTGAGCGCCGAGTGCACGGTGTGCTTGCGAGTGCTGACGACAAACAAATCGTCGTGCGCAAAGAAGACGGCGTCGAAGTTGCGATCAAACATATTGAAATTGATCGCGCGAAAACAGTTTTTGAATTAGCGACGACATCAAAAGAAGATGCACGTCACTCAAAGAAAAAGAATTCGAAAGACAAGTTTGAAAACACAACGGAGGCGAAAGCATCATGAGCAACATGGACATGTCAGAAGCGCTGCGCATGCTCGCAGCAGACCGAGGTATTTCGATTGACGCACTGTTGCAGGTGCTTGTCGAGGCGTTGGCGACCGCATACAAAAAGCGTCAGGGCGCAGCCGATGAAGTGATCGTGGGCATCAACCCAGACAATATGGACATCACCTTCACTGCATATGACGTTGATGACGACGGCAACTGGATCAACGAGCGTGATGACACGCCGAAGAAAGACGAATTGGGCCGAATTGCCGCTGTGACTTTCCGTCAGGTGATGAGCCAGAGAATTCGTGAAGTTGAGCGCGAGCGCAAGTTCGAAGAATATGCCAACCGCGAAGGCGACATTGTTTCGGGCACTGTTCAAAAGACAGATACTCGATACACGCTGCTTGATTTGGGTCGCGTTGAGGCGTTGTTGCCACAAGCAGAGCAAGTGCTCGGCGAAACTCGCGAGCCGAATGCTCGTTTGAAGGCATACATCGTTGAAGTGCGTCGCACACCGAAGGGCCCGCAGATTGTTGTCAGCCGAACTCACCCTGGTTTGATCATGCGTTTGTTCGAAATGGAAGTGCCGGAGATTGCCGATCGCATCGTCGAAATCAAGTCGTGCGCTCGCGAACCGGGACAACGAACAAAGATCGCAGTTTGGTCGAACGATAAAGCGATTGACCCTGTTGGCGCCTGCGTAGGTGCTCGTGGTGGTCGAGTGCGCATGGTTGTAAACGAATTGCGCGGCGAAAAAGTTGACATCATTCCGTTCAGCGAAGACAAGCGTGACTTCATCGCCAAAGCGATGTCGCCAGCCAAGGTCAGCGAAGTTCGACTGAGCCCAGACGAAACTCAAGCCGATGTAATCGTGCCTGACTTTCAGTTGTCGTTGGCAATTGGCAAGATGGGCGTGAATGCAACTCTTGCTGCTCGTCTAACAGGCGTGCGCATCGACATTAAGAGCGAGTCAGAAGCTGCTGCTGAAGGCAACGCAGTTGTGCGTCGACCTGCAGAAGCTGCAACAACTGAAACGATGTATGCCGAAGGCGAGTGGAAGACGAACATCGAGACCGGTGCAATGGAATGGCATGCGGCTGACGGTTCGATTCTTAGTCAAGAACAAGTTGCTGCTCAATCAGGTGGCGCTGCAGAAGATTCGAGAGGCTAAACACTTTGCCAAAAGCCAAACGCGTTCACGAGATCGCTAAAGAACTCGGAATGACCAACGCCGAGGTCATTGACCTCAGCGGAAAACTTGGCATTGGCGTAAAGGGTCCATCGTCGACGGTTATCGACGCACAAGCCGATCGCATTCGTGCGCGTGCCGAGCGTGAAGGTCTTATTCGCGATGCGCAGCCAGAAGAAGTTTCTGACAAGCCAGTTAAAAAAGCGGCGGCGAAAAAAGTTGCAGGTGCCAAGAAAGTTGCCGGCGCGAAAAAAGTTGCAGGTGCCAAGAAAGTTGCTGGCGCAAAGAAAGCCGCCGCGAAAAAAGTTGGCGCAGATGACGACGCAGAAACAGTTGCCGTTGCAACTGACTCGGTTGAAACTTCGACGACGGCAGCGACTTCAGGTTTGCAAGGCGATGACATGGCGCCGCGCGAGGGTGATGGTGGTGCGGGCCGCGTAGTTTCATCCGCTCAGCCAAATAGGCCTGGCATTGTTACGAATGCTGCACCAGCAGTGCGACCTGCGCCTGCTCGACCGATTCAACCTTTGCAACCACAACCAGTTCGACCAGCGGCCCAACCGCAAGCGCCAGCGGCAAGTGCGCCGACGCAACAACC
>BJFV01000109.1 GCA_014190055.1 Actinomycetes bacterium | reverse complement strand
CATGGGTTATCTGGTCTGCCTGCACGTTCTCAGTGTTCTTTTTACACCCAATCACGCTCACCGTCACGCGCATTACAACACCAGTTATTGCCGCAACTCTGATAATCGCTGTTTTTGATACAACGCAAACACAACAGATAATTTCAGCCGGCATCGGTGTTGCTGTTTTGTTGCTCAGCTTTAACGCTGACATCGGCAACGCGTTCGTGCAAGCCAGCGCATATGGCGATGAAAAGCGGTTCTTGCTACGACCACCGGTTGCGCTTGTTGCACCCGTGGTTCTTGCAACTTTGATTCTGATCGCAACGACGATCGCGGCCCCACTCTTGCTTGCAGCAAAAAATTTATGGATTGGCCTAGCCTGCGCCATCGCCTCTGCACTTGGCATTTGGTTTTTCGCTCGGCGCATTCACCAACTCTCACGGCGTTGGTTTGTTTTTGTTCCTGCAGGTTTTGTAATTCACGATGAAACATTGCTCGGCACTAATTTGATGATTCGAAAATACGACCTCATCGGCATGCAACTCGCCAAGCGAGATTCGCAAGCAGCCGATCTCACTGCAGTCACTTGGGGTGTGCCGCTTGAACTCACATTCAAGCAACCTCAAGATGTGTCGCTTACTTCACTTTCGGCACGGCACTTAAAAGCATTGAGCGCAATTCACGCATCGTCAGTTTTAATTGCACCTTCGCGCCCAGGCGCAGTTCTTCGCGCCCGAAAAAACTAAAAATTAGTTGCTCGCCGGGTTGATCGCTTCGGCAATGCCACCGCCGAGAACAAAACTATTTGTCTCGTCGTAGCAAACAATGCTTTGGCCAGGTGCAATTCGGCGTTGAGCAACATCAAAACGCAGCACCAAGTTTGCGCCACTCACTGACTCAACAGACGCCGCAACGGCTGTGCCATGGGCACTGCTTTGCACTAAAACTTTTTGACCAACAGTCGGCGCAACATTCGCCCACATCACGTTGTTCACAGCAAGACCAGTGCGCAACAGCTGATCTTCGCTACCAATAACAACGCGAGCATTTGGCGTGTCGACATCAACGACAAATTGCTTGGGCCCACCGCCAGGCAGACCCAGCCCGCGGCGCTGACCAATTGTTACAAGTTCGAGCGCATCAACTGCGCCAGCGGTCTCGCCATCGCTCGTCACAACAGCCGCCTTGCGAAACTCAATGCGATTACCCAAGAAAGTTTCGCGACCACCAGTTCGCGAAATAAAACAAACATCCTGACTGTCTGGCTTGGTCGCAGTGCGCAAACCAAGCGCAACCGCTCGGTCTCGAACTTGTGCCTTGGTCATGTGCCCAACCGGAAACATCGTGAACGCCAACTCGGTCTGATCGAGCATATATACGACATAACTTTGGTCTTTTAGTTGATCGTGACCGCGAGTCAATCTATAAACACCATCGTCGCCGCGCGAAACTTGCGCATGATGACCAGTCGCCACCGCATCAAAACCCAAAACCCGTGCACGCTCACTCAAACGATCAAACTTCAAATGACGATTGCACTCAATGCACGGGTTGGGCGTAATGCCATCAACGTGTGCCTGCACATACGGCGCCACAACATGAGTGTTGAAGTCATCAGAAAAATTAAACACCAAGTGATCAATGCCGAGCTGCTGTGCTACTCGCCGCGCATCGTCAACGTCTGAAACCGAGCAACAACCTGTATCGCTCTCGCCACCCCACAAACGCATCGTCACACCGACAACTTCGTGACCTTGGTCGATCAGTTCAGCCGCAGCCACCGACGAATCAACGCCACCAGACATCGCTACGAGAACTTTCATCAGGCTTTAACTTTATTGCGCCGCAGTTGCCGAACGACACCGACCAGCGCGCTTATTGCACGATCAATGTCACTCTCAGTCGTCGTATGACCAAGGCTCATTCGTAGCGCTCCCATTGAATATCTTTTGTCGACGCCCATCGCGGTCAACACATGCGATGGCTCCATCGCCCCACTCGCACATGCACTTGCTGCTGAAGCACAAATCATCGCTTCGTCGAGTAAATACAGCACCGATTCGCTCTCGCAATCACCAATACACATGTGTGCAATACCAGCAACACGTTTGTCACGCGGAACAGTCTCAATCACATCTTCAATTTCGCTCATCACGCCATCAACCAATGCATCACGCAACTTGGTAACTCGAGCAACTTCGGCATCGCGCGATGAGTCGGTCGCCCGCAACGCCGCAGCAGTTGCCATAATGCCAGCAACATTGTGCGTGCCACTTCGACGATCGCGCTCTTGACCGCCACCCACAATCAGCGGATCAATTTCTAAGCCGAGACGCTGCATCGTGATGCCCATACCTTTTGGCCCGCCGAACTTATGTGCCGAAACCGAAAGTACATCCACGAGTTTTGAAATCTCGCGCAAGTCTTGCCAACACGTCGCTTGCACTGCATCGGTGTGCAACACAGCACCAGGCGCATTTGCGCGCACGACTTTTGCAACCTGTCGCAACGGCGAAATGCTGCCAACTTCGTTGTTTACCGCCATCACCGAAACAACGCTGACACGCTCACTCGGGTTGTCACTCAACTGCGCTTCTTGCAACACTCGCTCAAGTTCGGCAACATCGATCACTCCGGTTGCGTCAACTCCAACAACTTTGCCCTTCAAATTCTCAACACAATGCAAAACCGCATGATGTTCTGCAGCCGAGCAAACCGCAACACCTGAGTTGTGTCGCACCGCGCCAAATATCGCCGCATTGTCACCCTCGGTGCCGCCACTCGTGAACACGACCTCGCCAACTTTGCACCCAAGTACTTCGGCGACATCATCGCGCGCCTCGTCAATTGCTTTGCGCGCGATTCGCGAAAACCGATGCGAACCCGATGGATTGGCGTAAATACCGCTCATATAAGGTGTCATCGCCTCGATCGCCTCTTGGCGCATCGGCGTGCTCGCAGCGTGATCTAGATATACGAAATCAGCGATTGCATCACCGCTAAAAGCATTATTTTTACGAATCGCCACAGAACTACAGGCTAACTACACTCACAAGGCGATGAGCATTATCAAAGTTTCTATTGAAATTGACGCCAGCCCTGAAAAGGTTTGGCAAATTGTCGAACCAATCGAACGCCATGTTGATTGGATGCACGACGCCGTCGCAATTCGCTTCGTCTCTGACCAAACCCGCGGAGTCGGCACGGCGTTTCTCTGCGACACGAAAGTCGGCCCAATTCGTTTGACCGACAAAATGGAAATCACCGAGTGGGTGCCAGGCAAAGCAATGGGCGTCAAGCACATCGGCATCGTCACTGGCACGGGCGTCTTCACACTCGAACCAATCGCCAACGGCACCAAGACTCTTTTTCAATGGGAAGAAGAACTCGTCTTCCCGTGGTTTCTCGGCGGACCACTTGGCGCATTCATCGGCGGCAAAATTGTCTTGCGTCAAATTTGGAAACGCAATTTGCGCGGTCTTGCCGCGCTTTGCAAACAATAAGAAATTTGCGCTCGAGCTAAATCGCTCGCAAAAGTGCTGTTGCACTCGCTGCCAGCACTACAACCACGATCAACGGCGCACGACGCCACGCCGCAACAACAGCAACTGCAAAGCCTGCGACTCGCGCATCAAACACCAAACTCTGCCCAACCGAAAAAGTATCTTTGAGAACCAGCGCCGACAACAACGCCGCTGGTATCAAACCGAGACAACGATCGAATACTTTTGGCAACTGTCGTGAACCCAACACAACAAGACCAAACATCTTCAACAAATACGCGCTGGCTGCTAGCGCAATAATCATCAGCCACAAATTTGCGGGCGCTTCATTGATCATTGCGTACACCCACCAACACGGCCGTTGCAGCTAGCAAGATCGGCACACCAACCGGCAAAAATGAAATAGAAATTAAACACAGCGCGCCACCGAGCATGGCTGCTTGTCGACCCAACTTTGAACGCAAGTGTGGCATCAGCATCACGATGAACGCCGCCGGAAACGCAATATCTAAACCAAACTTTTGTGGGTCAATTGCACTGCCAGCCAACGCACCGATCAAAGTACCGAGATTCCAAAAACTAAAAAGTCCGATTCCGGTTGTCCAGAAGGCAACTTTGCGAAGCTTTGGCGACGACTCAGCCAAAGCCAAAGCGGTTGTTTCGTCGATCACAAAATGCGCAGCAAACAATCGGCGCGGCAAATTGCCCGCCACAGATTTTGCCGACGACGAAAGCGCTAATCCATAAACCAAATTTCGTGCCGCAAGCAAAACTGCCCCGCCAAATGCAGCAACCATCGAACCACCTGCACCGACCACACTCATCGCCGAAAATTGCGAAGCACCAGTAAACACAAACAGCGACAACGCACACGTTTGCCAAACGCTTGCACCCGCACTCACAGATGCAACACCAAACGAAAGCGCAAAAATACCGACGGCTCCGCTTAGCGTCAGACTTGAAACTACAACTCGCCTGGTTTCACTCACTACAAGATGCCAGCCAACATTTCGTCGGCACAACTCCACGGGTCACGTGATCGAGCCAACATTTCGTTTTG